>NZ_BAAAKW010000026.1:0-123080 GCF_039527955.1 Rhodoglobus aureus
TGACGACCAGCAAGAAAGGACCAGCAGCCAGACCATCCTCGCGCGCACTCTCAAATGATTCCACGAATCAATCCTCGCGCGCATCTTGACATGATTCCTCGGGGCGTCAATCGTATGTTTCTACCGGTGCTGGTCGATTAGGATCGGATTTCCATCGGGGTCTTCGAGCACGATGCTGGCGGGGCCCTCAGTTGAATCGTCGGCACCGCTGACGATGGTGACTCTTGATGGCACGGTCCCCGTTCTTGAGAATCGCCCACCTTGGGTTGGATCACCGCCAAATGCGGCAAACCCTAGTTTCTCGTAGAACGCTGTAGATGCAGCGAGATCTTTCACCGTCAAACTGATCGAAAATGCGCCGAGATTCATGGCAGCTCCTCATCATCTAGACCGCCGATTATCCTTGCGAAGCAGCCGTAATTCAGTGGTTCTGTCTGAGCGACGATCGCGCTCCTCGCAGTCCGCGCAACAATAGACAGATGCCCGCATCCGTTTCTGCGCCCCACATTGGTTATGCCGCAATGCTTGAGCGGTTTCATCCGCTCGAAGTGTTGGCGTTCGCCCAGCACGCTGAGTCGCGCGGTTTTCGCGGCGTGATGGCGGCTGATCACTACCAGCCGTGGATTCCCCAGCAGGGGCAGGCGTCATTTGTGTGGAACGTGTTGAGCGCTCTGGGCCAGACCACCAGCGGCGATTTGGGAACGGGAGTCACTGCGCCCACATTTCGTTGGCATCCGGCGATGGTGGCTCAGGCATCAGCCACGCTTGCCGCGATGAACCCTGGCCGGCACTGGTTAGGTTTGGGCAGTGGAGAGGCGATCAATGAGCACGTGGTTGGGCAGTACTGGCCAGAAGCGCCCGAGCGCATCAACCGGATGTTTGAGGCCGTTGAGATCATCAAGAAGTTATTCGCGTCGGGGCTTTCGGGCAAGGATGTGCGGCATGACGGCCAGTTTTACCGTTTGGAATCGACCCGACTCTGGACGATGCCAGAAACGGCGCCCGAAATCTTGGTTGCGACAGCGGGACCCGTCGCCGCCAAGCGTGCTGGCAAGGCAGTTGATGGCCTGATTACTGAGGCGGCGCCGCTCGAGAAGATTGACCTGCTGCTCAAACGATTTGCCGAAGGCGCCCGTGAAGCTGGGCGAGACACCTCCAAGCAAAGCCGTGTCTTGCGGCTGCACCTTAGTTGGGCTGAGACCGATGAGCAGGCGATGAAGAATGCCCTCAGCGAATGGCCAAATGGTGGCTTGCGGTTCGCTAAGAACGACATCCGTTCACCCTTCGAGCTTGAGCAGCTTGCGCGAATGGTGCGTCCAGAAGATTTCGAGGGGCGGATGCCCGTCAGCGCCGATCCCGACGTGCACCGTGCCTACATCCAGAGCTACCTTGATCTCGGCTTCGACCGCATTTATCTCCACAACGTTGGACGAAATCAGCTCGAGTTCCTCGATGTATTTGGTCGCGACGTGCTTCCAGCGCTGCGCAAATAGTGTCGGCGACGGCAATGCCGCACACTAGAGGCGTGAGAATGAGCGCATGGGCCGTGCCCGGTATCCCCGAGATTGTGTCCGGAGACGACCTGGTCGAGGTGATCGCGGCCGCAGTGATCGCCGACTCTGGCGATACCCAGTCGGGCGGGCTGGAGGATGGCGACATTCTGACGGTGACCTCCAAGATCGTGAGCAAGGCTGAGGGACGCGCTGTGCAGGCTGCCGATCGCGAGCAAGCCATCACTGACGAGACGGTTCGCGTGGTCGCCTCACGCGAACATCCCAATGGTGTCACCCGAATTGTCGAGAACCGTCTCGGGCTCGTGATGGCCGCAGCCGGCGTGGACTCAAGCAATACCCCCGACGGCATCGTGCTGCTGCTGCCGCTAGACCCGGATGAGACTGCGCGTCACCTTTGCGCCGGACTGCGCGAGCGCTTCGGCGTGAATGTCGGCGTCGTGATCACCGACACGGTGGGCCGACCCTGGCGAAGAGGTCAGGCTGATATTGCGATCGGCGCGGCCGGTATCCGTGTGCTTGATGATCTGCGGGGCACCGTCGATGCATCCGGTCGTCCCCTCGCCGTCAGCGTCACTGCTGTGGCTGACGAACTCGCCGCAGCGACAGATCTCGTGAAGGGCAAGGCTGGGGGATTCCCCGTCGCGATCGTGCGTGGTCTCGCCCACTACGTCGCCGAGCTCGAGGCGCCAGGCGCGCGTTCACTTGTTCGAGTGGGTGCCGACGACATGTTCCGTTTGGGCACCAAGGAAGCGTGGCTCGCCGGTTTTGATGAAGCTCACGACGACACTGACCTGAAAGAAGATTAATACTCGACTGTCGAGAGGTTTGGCTCTATTCTGATCTGATGGGGAGTCTGATTTCGCTCGCGTTCTTCGCGATGCTCATAGCGGTGCTGATTGACATCATTCTGATCGACGAATCACGCATCAAAAATTTGGGAAAGGTCACGTGGATCTTTGTCGTGATTTTCTTGCCACTCATCGGCACCATCCTCTGGTTTGCAATCGGTCGCGAATATGCGCCAGCCAACAATTTCGGCAGCTTTGGTGCGCCTCAACGCCACGAGGCACTACGCCAGCTCGAAACGAGCAACACAGAAGCTGAGCTCGCCAAACTTGATGCCGAGATCGAGTATTTCGAGAAGCAAGAGAAAATTCGCGAGCTTGAAGAGAAGCTGCGCCACCGCAAGCAATTGCCGTAGTGCACCAGCGCTGGCAGACTCAATGAATGGATGATGTGACTTCCACACCGATGCCCGATGACGTGTTCCATGATCACTGTGCTGCCATCGTGCGCAGCGTTTCGACGGTGATTGACGGCAAGGCAGATGCCGTGCGGTTGGCGCTCACGGTGCTTCTGGCAGAGGGTCATCTCCTCATCGAAGACGTGCCAGGGGTGGGCAAAACGATGCTCGCTCGGGCGCTGGCACGCAGCGTCGATTGTTCAGTGTCGCGAGTTCAGTTCACCCCTGACCTGCTCCCTGCCGATATCACTGGCGTTTCGGTCTACAACCAGAACACGCGTGATTTCGAGTTCAAGAAGGGCCCGGTTTTCGCGAACATCGTGATCGGTGACGAGATCAATCGCGCTAGCCCCAAGACGCAGTCGGCGCTCCTTGAGTGCATGGCGGAGTCGAGCGTGACGGTCGACGGTCACACCTATGAGCTCACGAGCCCGTTCATTGTGGTCGCGACTCAGAACCCCATCGAGATGGAGGGCACGTATCCGCTGCCTGAGGCTCAGCGGGATCGCTTTATGGCGCGAATTTCGATGGGCTACCCGGATGCTGACGCCGAGCTAGCCATGTTGCGCTCGCGTGAGCTCACGAGCCCGCTCGATTCGCTCACGCCTGTCGTGACGGTCGAGCAGTTGCGCGATCTCATTGCCACGGTGCGTCGTGTCTTTGTCAGCACTGCGGTCGAGGAATATGCCGTCGCGATCGCGCAGACGACTCGTCGTGACCGTGAAGTTCGGGTGGGGGCGAGCCCGCGGGCGACGCTCCACTTGGTGCGGGCGGCAAAGGCTCGCGCTGCAGTCGATGGTCGTGACTTCGTGTTGCCCGATGACATCGACGCCTTGGCCGTAACGGTGTTGGCTCACCGGATGATTCCCGCACGCCACACCGGTGACACTGCGGCGGTGCTGTCGGGTCATTCGATCGCTGACGTGATTGAGCGCATAGTGGCCGAGACTCCGGTTCCTGTAGTCGCTGCTGCTTCCTAGGTCTAGGCTCATGGCCCGCGCAGATTTTCGGCGATCGATTCGCATCGTGCTGGGCGGGGCGCGCCTCACGCGTCGGGGAGTCACTTTCGTAGCGTTGGGCCTTGTGGCCGTTCTTGTGGGGTTCGCCACAGGTATGCCCATTTTGTTATATGTCGGGTGCTTCACGGTGGCGCTGCCTCTCGTGGCGTTGGCTTTTGTGCGCAGCAGGGAGTCCGCGCTGAGCGTTTCGCGCAGATTCTCTTTCCCCGTGGTTGAGGCAGGAAGCACTACTGCTGTGACTTTGCGGGTCGACAATCATTCGAAGCGTGCAACGTCCCCGGTGCGGTGGCGGGATGCATTGCCTTGGCGTCCGTGGGTGACCGACAGCGGTTGGTTGCCTCGTCTCTCTGTAAAGACCCGACTAGCGAGTGATCTCAGTGCTGCGCAGCTGTCGTACTCCTTGACTCCCGCCACTCGCGGAATTTTTGAGATCGGCCCGCTAATCGTAGAAGCGACGGACCCCTTTGAGCTTGCGTGGGGCGCCTGGAATGTCGGTTCCGAATCCTCCCTGATCGTGACACCTCGGGTCGCGCAGCTCACGACAAGCGCTCTTATCGCTCAGTCGGGTGACGGCGAGGCTCGTGTCGTCCAGCGGCGTTCGGCGGGCGACGATGACGACGCGATGACGCGCGAATACCGCCGGGGTGATGCAATGCGCCGGGTTCATTGGAAGGCATCCGCTCGGCATGGCAGCCTCATGGTTCGTCAGGAGGAGCAACACAGCTACCCCGAAGCACGCATCATCGTCGACACGCGGCTAGAGGGTTATCCCGATGCGAGCAGGGCGACGGTTCTGCGAGCGGTCGGTGGTAACGGCGAATCCCAATCGCACAGCGCTCGCTTTGAGTGGGTCGTGACGATGCTCGCCGCGGCAGCCGTGCAGCTGCGCCGTGAGGGATTCTTGGTGCAGATCATCGAAACTGGTCAGTCCCAGTTGACGGATGCAGCCACACTTCATCGCCGGTCTTCGGCCGAGCAAGAGCTCCTCACTCGTCTTGCGGCTCTGGCCCCGATCGAAACGCCAGCCGACTGGTGGGGTGAGCCGTCTTCGCGTTCATTCGCCCGCGGGCCGGTCATCGCTCTGGTCGCCAATCCTGAGCCGTCTACCGTCGATTTCTTAGTGAGCCAAGCCACGAGCAATGTGCTTGCAGTGGCGTTCATCATCGAGACGACTTCTGGTTTAGGCGATCGAGCACGCTTTGGCGCAGCGAACCGCCCACCGCTGGCGGAGGAACTGCGCGCTGCGGGCTGGAAGGTTATCTCGGTGCAGTCGTTCGACGATGTCGCCGACGTGTGGAATCTTTTTGTCACGGAATCGAGGTTGGCCCGTGAGCGCAACTGAGCAAGCGCGGTTGAACAGCATCGAGCGTCACGATCACCGGGTGCGTGTGTGGTCGTTGGCCGGTGTAATGGCGTTGGCTGTTGGCGTTGCTGCAGGCAGCTTGGGCGCTGTGCTTACCGAGGGCGCCTGGTGGTTTCCTTTCATGACCGTTGTGATGGTGACGTTCGCGACGGCAGCGGCCGTTCGCCGCACGCGCCGAAGAGCGATTGTAGGTTCTGCTGTGGCCGTCGCGGCTGCGGCGTTAGTTCTCGTTCTCATGTTCGCTGCGGACACGGCGATTGCGGGCATCGTGCCGACCGGGGAGACTTTTGCGCGGTTCGCGCAGCTTGCGAGCGACGGCGACGAGTCAATAGCGAACCAACGCTTTCCTGCGGATGCTGACACCGGCATCGTGTTCCTGATCTGCTTGGGTGCGGTGGCAGTGGCAATCGCTATGGACGCCGCGGCGTTCGTTATTCGCAAACCGGCGCTCACCGGCATCCCGCTACTAATTCTGTTGCTCGTGCCGAGTCTTATTCGCAGCGAGCTGCACGACGCTTTCGTTTTTGCAATGACGTCACTGGCGTATGTCGCGATCTTGCTGGTTGCGTCTCCGCGTGTCAGCGTGCGGGCAGCCTGGCCGTTGGTGTCAGTGGCTCTTGTGATCTCGTTGACCGTTCCGGTGTTGTTGCCGAGCGTTGAGCCCGCGGCCGAACTGGGCAGCCGCCCCGGACTAATCTCGACCGGCGTGAACCCGATCATCAACCTGAGCAGTGATCTGCGTCGCAATGCACCGCTGCTCGCCTTGCGCTACACCGCGGAGGGCGCCGGCGAGTACCTGAGGGTTGCGGTGCTCGATGAGTTCGACGACGACACCTGGAGGCCGTCCGAGGGCGACAACGAAAGTAGCGACGCGGTCGATTCTTTCCCGGAGCCGGCTGGGCTCGCGCCGGAAGTTCCGCGTACCGAGAAGACGATGCAGATCGAAATTGAGCGCATCAGGGGCAAGTTTTTGCCGGTTCCCTACGCATCGTCAGGCATTTCTGGGCTCGAAGGCGATTGGAATTGGGAGCCTGAGGGACTCACCGTCTCGACAGTGAATAGCAACTCAAAGAATCAAAAGTACGAAGTGTCGTACATCACGCCCGCACCATCGATTGAACAGCTTGAGGCAGCTCCCACGACGTTGCCCGAGGGATTCGAGAAGTATCTTGCGCTGCCAGTCACCCTGCCAACCATTGTCGGAGTCACAGCGAAAGAAGTGGCGGGCAGTGAGCCCACTCGTTTTGATCAGGCACTTGCCCTCCAATCGTTTTTCAAGGATGGCGACTTCGAGTACTCCGAGAACGCGCCGCTGACGGATGACTATGACGGTTCGGGTGCTGGCGTGCTCGGCGAATTCCTGAGCGCCAAGAGCGGGTACTGCGTGCACTTTGCGTCGGCGATGGCAGCGATGGCACGCACGCTCGACATCCCCGCGCGGGTCGTTGTCGGCTTCACTCCGGGGCAAAAGAAGGTCGATGAGGAGACCGATGAGATCAAGTTTGTGATCTCGACCGACAACCTCCATGCGTGGCCAGAATTGTACTTTCCGACCATCGGATGGATCCGCTTCGAGCCCACCGTCTCTGTCGGCACTGAACCTCGATTTGCGCAAAGCATCACCGATGATCCCAGCACGCCCGATGTGGATGAGTCGCAGCCAGAGCCTGTGGCGACCCCAACGTCAACGCCGACGGCGACCTCCGGGGCACGCCCTGAGTTGCCTCTTGACGAGGAGCCGACAACTCCGCTTTCGGGTTCGGTAGCGGCATCCCCGTTCTGGTTGTTGCTGCTTGCCTTGCCGATTCTGTTGCTGATCCCGGCGCTCGTGAGACTGGTTCGCCGTGGCCTGCGCTTGTCGGCGGTGTCACGCGGCGCTATTGCCCCTGCGTGGCGCGAAGTGTGCGACACCGCAACAGATTTGGGCTTCGACCTGAGCGCGACCGCAACGCCGCGCCAGCAGTCCGAGAACTTGTCGGGTCAGATGGGTGCGTCGACCACGAACTCGCTCGCGACCCTGTTGGCAAGCGTCGAAGTCGCAGCCTTCAGCCCGCGCACAACACCGTTGCGGCGAACAGCAGTGACGGCCTCACTAGCATCGCTGCGAGCATCGTCCAGTTGGCGAGCCCGACTGCGCGCACGGTGGGCGCCGCGCACGGCGTTTGGGCCAGTGGAGCGGAAGCGCTAAGCGCGGGCAGCCGGCCAATTGACCGACGAACCGGACGCCTTAGGCCGGGCCCGGTGACAGAGATGCCCTAAGCCGGGCTGAAGCCGATGACAGGTTTGCCCGTCACGGGGTTGCGCAGAATGGATGCCCGCACCCCGTAGACCTCGGCGATCAGCGCTTCGGTCAGCACAGCTTCGGTCGCGCCCGCCGCTACGACGCGGCCATGCGAGAGCACGATGATGTGGTCGCAGTAGCTCGCCGCAAGCGAGAGATCGTGCAACGCTGCCAATACAGTGACTCCGGTCGTGCGCAGGTGCGCGAGCAGGTCGAGCACCGAGAGCTGTGCGGCAATGTCGAGGTGGTTCGTTGGCTCGTCGAGGGCGAGCAATTGGGGCTGCTGGGCGAGTGCCCGCGCGAGCATCACGCGCTGCTTTTCGCCGCCCGAGAGGCTTGGGAATTCGCGGTCGCGAAATCCGGTCATCCCCACCGTGGCGAGGCTTTCGGTTACGACTGCTGCAGATTCTGCGGAATCCGCTTCCCACATCGACTGGTGGGGGAGGCGGCCAAGCTGCACAACCATGTCGACCGTGAGCGAAGAGTCTGTGGTGGCATCCTGCTCCACGAACGCCGCAAGGCGTGCGCGTTGTCTTCGCGGCATCCCGAGCAGATTGTCGCCGTCGAAGTGTACGGATCCGGATGCCGGGGCCCGCACTGCTGTGAGCGCACGAAGCAGGGTGGATTTTCCGGCACCGTTTGGCCCGACGAGGGCGCTCAGCGAGCCGCGCGCGACAGTGCAGTCGACGTTGTCGATGAGTAGTGTGCCGTCGGCGGTGATGCTGATGCGTTCCCCGACAAGGCCGCTGTTCTCGCTCATGTTGAACTCTTTCGGCGGGTGAGCAGGAGCGCAAAGATGGGGGCGCCGATCATGGCGGTCACGATTCCCACGGGAATCTCTCGCGGGTCAAAGATGGTGCGGGCGAGCGTGTCGGCCCACACGAGAAAGACGGCGCCAAGCAGTGTGCTGAGGGGCAGCAGGGCGCGGTGGCCAGGGCCTACGAGCAGTCGCACCGCATGAGGCAATATCAGGCCGACAAAGCCGATGGAGCCACTCACCGACACCATGGCGCCGGTGACAAGAGCGGTTGCGGCGAGCAGTCCCCACCGCGTCGCGCTGACGTTCACTCCGAGCGACGCTGCCTGCACGTCGCCGAAGGCAAAGGAATCGAGCAGGCGCCCGGTGAGCATCACGGGGATACCGACCACTAGGATGGCCGTCATCGTGATGGCGACGGCGGGCCAGCGGGCTCCGCTGAGCGAGCCAAGGAGCCAGGAGAGTACTTCGCGGTAGGAGTCGCCGGTGACGCTCCAAAAGATCACAAAGCTCGTAATTGCCGATGCGAGCGCTGAGACAGCGATACCCGCGAGCACCGTGCGTGATGGCGTGATCGCGCCGAGTGAACCTGCAAGCAACAGTGTCAGGGTGAGCGCGAGCAGTGCGCCAACAAACGCTGCCAAGGGCAATAAGACGGCGGCGCCCAACAGCAACACCGACACGGCACCAAGGGCAGCGCCCGAGGAAAGCCCGAGTAGGTACGGGTCAGCAAGAGGATTGCGCGTGATGGCCTGCATAACCGCCCCGCTCAACGCCAACCCAGCGCCCACCGAGGCAGCGGTCAGCACGCGCGGCAACCGCAACTGCCACACAATGCCATCACGCAGCTCGCTCAGCGGGCTCACCCCGATCCCGAGATGGCTACCAATAGACCGCCAGACCTCATCAAACCGGATGTCGGCAGGCCCGATCGTCACCGCAACCGTGATCGACACCAGAAGTGCGACCCCGAGTGCGGTGCCGAGAGCGAGCGGGGAAACTTTAGCCATCAAGCTCCGCAATCTGAGCCGACAAAGTTTCGGCAGCCTCTACGCTTCGCACGCCAGCTTCACTCGCTGCGAACGGCACCACGAGGTAACGGCCAGCCTTCACAGCGCTCAGGTTTGCGGTTGCAGGGTTCGCCTCAAGCACACCGATCTTCTTGTCGGCACTGTTCCAGGCGGCATCCACGAGCACAATGAAATCGGGGTCAGCGTCAACGACGGCTTCCCAGTTGTACGGAGCCCAGGTGGAATCCACATCGGCGGCAATGTTGGTGAGTCCTACGGTGTCGAGCAAGAGCTGGGGTGCACCGATTCCTGCACCAACGTAGGGGGTGTCCGAGCCTGACGAGAACCAGAGGGCAGTGCGTGAGTCACCGTTGGCGTCAATTGCGGCGAGTCGGTCGCGCTGGTCGTTAACCAGGTCGCTCGCATCAACGCGGAAAATCGAGGCAACAGTCTCGATATCGCTAAACACATTGTCGAAGCTCAACTGGGCGGGCTGCTCGGCACTCTGACATGCAGAGGGAGCAACGAAAGTGTTGATGCCGAGTGACGTTAGGTCGGCACGTTCGCCTGCGCCATCGGCACTGAACGTGGATTCCCAGCCGGCAAACACGAGATCTGGTTCTAGATCGAGCACAGCCTCTTCGCTCGGCACGCGTTCGGCGATTGAGGTGAGCCCTGAAGCTTCGGATGCCCACTCGTCGGGCACCGGACCATCCTGAAATGCGGTTCCAATGATGCGATCGCCCAATCCGAGCGCCAGCAGCAGCTCGGTAGTCGACGACTTGATCGTAATAACGCGCTCAGGCGCGGAGTCGAAGCTCACATCGAAGCCGCAATTGCTGAGCTCAACAGCGCCTGCTGCTGCATCGGGGGAGGGCGTAGTGGACGGTGAGGCGGTAGCCGCGCATCCGCTGAGGGCAAAAATTGAGACACCGGCGACGAGCACAGTGCGAGAAAAAACAGACAAAAGGGCCTCCGAAAAACCGCGAATTTCGGCACTGGGCGCGCCGAAGAATGTGAATAGTGTTTCGAGAAGACCGGCAGCCCAATTCCTGGGCAAACCAACCACGCCATACCAAGCGCACGGGTCTGTGTAGCCCAGTCTATTGGGGTGCGGATGCCGCGGCTGTCGCTCACACGCGCATCGTGTGACTGTGCGATCGCTGACCGGGGGCGACAGCGAGGGCCTCGCGGGGGTAGAATTGACGATCGTGTCTAGAATCAGCGAGAATCCGTACGCCGTGTTGGTGCGCGACCTCATGCACCGTCCCGGTGAGATGAGAGAGCACTCCCTCGACGTCGTCGTATCCGAATCTTTTGGCAACGCCGTAATTGCGGTGCCGAAGGGCGCTGAGCTGGGCATTGATGCGCGTTTTGAGTCGCTTCACGACGGTGTTCTGGTTGATGCTCGGGTAACCGGCACAGCTCAGGCCGAGTGTGTTCGCTGCCTCATTGATATCGCGATGCCTGTTCGGGTCGAGTTTCAAGAACTTTTCGCGTATTCTGAGGACGAAGCTTTTGACTACACGGTTATCGACGAACACGTCGACCTGGAACCAGTAGTCAGGGATGCGGTGGTGTTGTCGCTACCGTTCCAGCCGGTCTGTCAGAAAGATTGTCTCGGCCTGTGCCCTGAGTGTGGGGTTCGGTTGCTCGACAATCCAGGACATGAACACGAAGCGCCCATCGATGCACGCTGGGCAGCGTTGGCCGGCCTCCAAGATTTCACGCAAGACTCGCACGACGCGAACGATTCACCTGAGACCCAAGAAGAAAAGAGTTAGTCATGGCAGTACCAAAGCGCAAGATGTCGCGGGCCAGCACCCGCATGCGCCGCGCCCAGTGGAAGGCAACGCCTCCCACACTCGTCAAGACCGTCGAAAATGGCAAGACCGTTTACAGCCTCCCGCACCGCGCCAAGGTAGTCGAAGACTCCGCTGGCACCCCCCTGTACATGGAGTACAAGGGCCGCAAGGTAGCTGACGTTTAACTAGTCTTCACATACTTGGGTCGAGAATGGCGGTCACGGGCTCTAGCGCACCGGCTGAGCTCTCCGCCGTGCTCGGGGTCAGTATTGCCCCTGATTTGCTTGTGCTCGCGTTGACGCATCGCTCTTTCGCGTACGAAAACGGCGGAATTGCCAATAATGAGCGACTCGAGTTTCTTGGTGACTCAATTCTTGGCCAGGCAGTAACGGTCAAGCTGTACCGCGATAACCCGAACCTTGACGAGGGAGACCTTGCCAAGCGTCGGGCTAGTCTTGTTTCCTCTGTCGCGCTTGCCGAAATCGCGCGCCAAATTGGGCTTGGTGCATTCATTCGCCTTGGCAAGGGAGAAGAGCAGACGGGCGGCCGCGAAAAGCCGTCCATCCTGGCCGACACTGTCGAAGCGATCATCGGTGCCGCCTACCTCGACCTTGGCGAGAACGAAGCGACCGCGCTCGTCTTGCGCCTGGTCGCACCACTGCTGGCCGACCCTGAGCGGTTTGGGGCCGCAATGGACCCCAAAACGAGCCTTCAAGAGCTCGCAGCCCACCTAGGCCGCGGGGCTCCCGACTATCGCATCAAAGATAGCGGGCCCGACCACTCCAAGCGTTTTCACGCCAGCATCGTTCTGCGCGATGAGGTCATTGCTACGGGTGTCGGCTCGAGCAAGAAGCAGGCAGAGATGGCTGCAGCGCTTGAAGCTTGGACTCTCCTTCAAACCGCGACTAAGTAACTCTCGTGCCTGAACTTCCCGAGGTCGAAGTGGTTCGCGCCGGCCTCGAACCGGCCATTACAGGCGCGACTGCGGCATCCGTCACCGTCTTCGATGAGCGCTCGCTTCGTCGTCACGATGGCCCGAGCGAAGACTTCATCGACCGGCTCACCGCCCGTACCTTTCAGGCGCCCCAACGGCGCGGCAAGTTCCTGTGGATCCCGCTCGGCGGCCCCGCAGATGAGGCACTCGAGCGCGCCGCTGGCGCCGACGATGACGCTGGCGCCTCCGCGGCTGGCCACGGCGAAGCACTCGTGGCCCACCTGGGCATGAGCGGCCAAGTGCTGCTGCGTGATCGCAGCACGGATGACCGGCTCACGCGCATCCGGATCGAACTTGATCATCCTGATCACGGCGCACTGCGCCTCAACTTTGTCGACCAACGTATTTTCGGCTCGATGTCTCTCGACAGCATGCTGCCCACTCTTGATCAGCCGCACCTAACCGTGCCGAGCCAGGTAGCCCACATTGCTCGTGACCCGCTCGACCCGCACTTTGATGACGCCAAGTTTTTGCGGGCGCTGAAAGCGAAGCGCACCACAGTGAAACGGGCGATGCTCGATCAAACCCTCGTGAGCGGTATCGGCAACATTTATGCCGACGAGGCGTTGTGGGCGGCACAGATTCACTACAACCAGCCCACCGAGTCGCTGAGCCGTGCCAGAGCCGTTCTGTTGCTCGCAGAAGTGCGGGCGGTGTTCGCTAAGGCGCTGGCCGAGGGCGGCACGAGCTTCGACGCGCAATACCTGAACGTGAATGGCGAATCTGGCTACTTTGTGCACTCGTTGAATGTCTACGGCCAGCAAGGCAAGGAGTGCCCGCGTTGTGGGCGCGAGGTCATTCGCGAACAGTTCATGAACCGCGGCTCGCATTTCTGTGGGTTTTGCCAGCGTGTGCGAGTTGGGGCTCGCGCGGTCTAGTGGTGGGGCCCGAGCGCGTGTCGCATCCGTTAGAGCACGCGAGCGCAGAACCCGCTTCCACACTCCTTGGTAGCCAATAGGCAGGAATCCGACTGCCTCGATGTTCCTGAAGCACGAGTGTGCCCGCCTGATTGACGGCGCGGCTGGGCTCGCGAGGAACCGCTAAAGCCGTGTACGCCACCACCGTGCCGGTGTCGACGTGCTCGACTGCGGCGTAGACCATGGACAGTGTGCTCTCGGTGAGTCGCTCCTGGTATTCGAGCAGTCGATCCACTGACCAGACATCCTCAGGAGGCTCGAGGCCGGCGGAGGGTTCGTCGGTGCTCATGCGCGTATAGAGGACTGCGAGATCCTCGCGCCACCGTTCTGGGCAGAGATCAACCCATTCGTGTAGGGCGTAGTCGCGGTTGCTGCGATCAATGGCGTCATCAACAAGAGATAACAAACCAGGCACGGCAAGCGCGAGACGACTGACTCGTTCAACCTGTTCAAAGCTGAAGCCGTGAGCCAGCAAGAACTGAGTTTCAGGGTTATTTTTCGACACAGAGCCGAACTCGGTTGGTGCGGCGAGCACGGGCCCCTCATTGAGCGACGAGGGGGCGTACATGACCACTTGGCGTTTATTGTCGCGTCGCGCGATCGTTTCAAGCTCCGCAAGAAGAGCGCTTCCAATCCCGTTCCGGCGGAAGTCGGGGTGCACATGCACAATCACCCAAGCCGTGTCGGCATCCTCGCCAACGGTCGTTTCATAGGTGCCCCGGCCAACTACACGCCCGTCGACCGTTGCGACGAGCATCCGGTAGCGCTCAAATTCACTTGGCTGCCAGAGCGCGAGTTCTTCTGCGACGTCAAACGCGGTATCGGTGGTTCCAAACGCGAGTTCGTCACTCAGATTGCTGAGCGCAATCGCTTGGCAAAACTCGTCTTTGCCGGTGGGGTCAAGCTCCCGGGGAATCTCAACAGTTGCGATGTCGAATTCTGTCATGAGCGCACCAATCTGGCTGGTTGGGTGCTACTTAGTTGCCGACCAGAATACTCCCGCGCCTGACGTGAAACCAGAGCGATGAGAGACCCTTCTTCTGCGCGGCAGAACGGCGGGGCCCCGCGCATCCGGTACCGTATAGCAAGGTTCTGACCATCACGTTGGCCAGTGACCTGGCCAGCACAGTGTTGGCCAGCACAGTGAAGGCGGTGACGTGTACCTCAAGAGTTTGACCCTCAAGGGGTTCAAGTCGTTCGCTCAGTCGACCACTTTCGCTTTCGAGCAGGGCGTGACGTGCGTTGTTGGCCCTAACGGTTCGGGCAAGTCGAATGTGGTGGATGCTCTGGCCTGGGTCATGGGCGAGCAGGGCGCTAAGACTCTGCGCGGCGGCAAGATGGAAGACGTCATCTTTGCTGGCACCGCCACCAAGGGTCCGCTCGGCCGCGCTGAGGTTGTGCTGACTATCGACAACGCCGACGGCGCTTTGCCGATTGAGTACAGCGAAGTCACGATCAGCCGCACGCTGTTCCGCAATGGTGGCAGTGAATATGCGATCAATGGAACCCAGTGCCGACTGCTTGATGTGCAAGAACTGCTTAGCGACTCGGGTCTTGGCCGAGAGATGCACGTCATCGTCGGTCAGGGGCAGTTGGATGCGGTGCTGCATGCCAGTCCAGAAGACCGTCGCGGTTTCATCGAAGAAGCGGCCGGCATCCTCAAGCACCGGCGTCGCAAAGAGAAAACCCTGCGCAAGCTTGACGCGATGCAGGCTAACCTCACCCGCCTTTCTGACTTGGCCGGGGAGATCCGTCGTCAGCTCAAGCCGCTCGGTCAGCAGGCCGAGATCGCCAAAGAGGCAGCCTCGATTGCCTCCATTGTTCGGGATGCTCGCGCACGGCTCCTCGCCGACGAGGTTGTCGAACTGCGCTCGAGCATTAACGATTTCAGCCGCAGCGAGAGCGAACGCAAGACGCAGCGCATAGTTCTGCAGGAACAGCTCGATCAGAACAAGTTGCGCGAAGCCCGGCTTGAGCAGGCTCAGGTTGGTGACGATGTTGATGAGGCTCGGCGTGTGTCCTTCGGTCTCGAATCGGTGCAGGAACGCCTGCGCAGTCTGTACACCCTTGCCAATCAGCGTCTGTCGCTGCTCGGGCAGCAGGGTGACGCGCCCACGTCGGGTAACACCGTGAGTCAGACGTTGGTTGACGAAGTCACGGCCGGAGCGGATGCTCTCGCTGCCGGTGTCGAGGATGCCGAAAAGGCTGTCGGTGCTGCTGCAGCATCAACAGCACGAGCGAAGGCCGCGCTTGACTCGCTCGACGAAGAAATTGCCGCGCAGAGTGCACTGGTCTCTCGTCACGAGTTGGAGAGCGCCGGGCTCACTGCTCGCGTAGAAGTAGCCACCTCGACGCGCACTGCCGCTCAGGGTGAACTTGTTCGTCAACAGCAGGCGCTCGCCGAAGCGCAGTCTCGTCGCGAGGCAGCACAAACCGAATTTGAGGCCCTCGAGGTTGAGGCCAACAACTCCACCACCGAATCGGATGGCTCGCTCGACAACGCCTATGAGGCGGCAGAGGCGAAGGTTGCGAGCATCCAAGCCGAAATCGAATCGCTACGTGATGCGCTGCACGCTTCCGAACGTGAACGCGATGCTCTTGCTGCCCGCAATTCGGCACTTTCGCTCGCGGTCGATCAGAAAGATGGCTCTAGCGCGCTCGTTGCCGCACAACTCTCTGGCATTCGGGGGCTGGTCGCAGAACACGTCAAGATCACCCCCGGCTTCGAGGCAGCAATTGCCGCCGCCCTCGGAACCCTGGCGGATGCGGTCCTTGCTGAGGATCGCGACTCTGCGATCGAGGCGCTTGCTGAATCTGCCAGTCGCGACTTTGGCCGAGTAGAAGTAGTCGTGGCAAACGCGGCAAAATCTGCGGTGTCGCTCGGCGCTGCCCAAGGAACAGTGCCGGCGTCCGACGTCGTAACCGCGCCGGATGGCGTGCACGGACTCCTCACCCACGTGTTGATTGCCGATGACCTTGACGCTGCCCGCGCCGCCTACAGTTCGCTCACCAACGCCGCAGACATCACGTTTGTCACGCGCGACGGCGACGTGCTCACCCAGTTCGTCTTGCGCGGTGGATCTGGCGCCAAACGCTCACGACTCGAACTCGTTGCCGAACGTGACGCCGCCGCCGAAAAACTCGGTGTCGTCACCACCCAGATCGAGCGCACGAATTGTGAGCTCGACGAGAAGCGCCGCGAACTCACCTCCGCAAAGACGGATGCCGAAACCGCGCTTGCCACACTGCGCGAATACGACGCCCAGCTTGCCGCCCAGTCTGAACTTCTTGGCCGACACCGTATTCAGGCTGATGCTGCCCAAGCCGAATGCGATCGCCTCGCCCGTGCCGTCGACGTTGCTACAGAAGCGGTATCGGATGCCACCGCCGAAGTCGGTCGCGCACAGACTGCAGCCGATGACTATCAGTCCGCCCCGCGACCCATCCTCGACGTCTCAGAACGTGACCCCATGCTCGCCGAGGTCGAAACGGCGCGAGCGCGCGAGGTTGAGCATCGCATCCAACTCGAGACGATCCGCGAGAGGGTGCGCGCCGAGCGGGCCCGGGCCGAGCAACTTGCCGCCCAGCTCGTGCGCGAGCGTGAAGCGGCCGCAGAACAGGCACGACTGGCGGTAATTCGTCAACGGCAGATTGCATCCGCGACTCGGGTTGTTGAGATGCTGCCGGCAGTGCTCGATTCTGTCGACCGTTCGCTCTCTGAGGCCCGCGTAGTTCTCGGGGCAAAAGAAGCCGAACGTTCCGCCCAAAACCAGGAGCTCTCGGGGCTGCGCCGCGAGGAGTCCGCGCTGCGCGAACGACTCTCGGCCGTCAGCGAAAGCGTGCACGGTCTCGAAATGCAGATCTACGAAAAGAAGCTGCACCTCTCCAGTTTGCTCGAACGATCGGGTGAAGAACTCGGCCTCGTCGAAGATGTACTCGTTGCGGAATATGGCCCACAGGTTGCCGTTCCGGATGACACGGTCGCCGTTGTCGACGACAGCAAGAGCGACGACAGCAAGAGCGACGACAGCAAGAGCGACGACAGCGACGCCGACGACAGCGACAGCATCGCCGATGGTAGCAACAGCGATGACAACAACAGTGATGATGCAGCGGCCGAGCCCGCGGCATCCGGTCGCCCGTTTGTGCGTGCCGAACAAGAGATTCGCCTGCAGAAGGCTGAGCGAAAGCTCGCACGCTTGGGCCGGGTCAACCCGCTCGCGCTCGAAGAGTTCGAGGCGCTCGAGCAGCGTCACAAGTTCTTGACCGAGCAGCTCACCGACCTTTCGAACACCCGAAAAGACTTGCTCACAATCATCGATGAGCTCGACGAGAAGATGCAGGCAATCTTCTCGAGCGCCTTCGAGGACACGAAGAACGCGTTCAACGATGTCTTCCCTGTGTTGTTCCCTGGTGGCACGGGAAGCATCTTCCTGACCAATCCTGACGAACTGCTCACCACTGGCATCGAGGTCACAGTGAAGCCCGCAGGCAAGAAGATCGAACGCCTCTCGCTGCTGAGCGGTGGCGAGCGATCATTAGCCGCAGTCGCCTTGCTGATCGCTATCTTCAAGGCACGCCCCAGCCCGTTCTACATCATGGACGAGGTTGAGGCGGCGCTCGACGATGCCAACCTTGGCCGACTCTTGGCGATCTTCGAGGACCTGCGCCAAACCAGCCAACTCATCGTCATTACGCACCAGAAGCGCACCATGGAAATTGCGGATGCGCTCTACGGCGTGAGCATGCGATCCGACGGAATCAGCGCGGTCGTTGGCCAGCGCGTTGCGAAAGAGACCGCGTCAAGCGAAGCCAGCTAAAAAACCGCAGCGGGCAAACGAAAGTGCAGCAAGCTAGCGAGACCGAAGCAAGCTAGCGAGACCGAAGCAAGCTAAAGAAACTGCGGCGAGTTAGTCGACCCAGGCCAGCGGTTCGCCGTTGACGGTGCGCACAGCCCAGCAGTCGGCGAGTCGTTCGATCGTTGAGATTGATCCATTCAGAATGTGATCAAAGTCGCGTCCGGCAAGCTCGGAGAGTGTGTAGCGGATGATCGTTCCGTGACACACAACGATCACTTTCTTGTCGCCGTAATCGGCTGAGACCTGGTCGAGAGCTTCAATGCCGCGTTTGACAACCGAGTCGAGACTTTCGAGGCCCGGATACATCGGCACATCAGGCCACTTCTGATCGATCTCTGCCTTGGTGAGGCCTTCGCCCTCGCCATAGTTGCGCTCTATGAGCAGGTCATAGCTGCGACCAAGTTCGAGCCCGAGTCCGTCGGCGATGATCTGCGCTGTCTCGCGGGCGCGCTGCAGGGGAGAACTGACAATCACGTCCCATTCGGTGCCGCGCAGCAGTTCAACGGCATCCTGAGCTTGCTGACGCCCGACGTCGTTCAACGGGATGTCGCTGGAGCCTTGCATGCGTCCGGCAGCGTTCCAGTCGGTTTGGCCATGGCGAATCAGTGAGAGCATCCAAAAATCCTAGCGCGGTTAGGGGAGGGCGCCGACCTGCCTTAACCTGTACTCATGGCAGCATCCTGGTCGCTTTCGGGCGCACTCAAATCTATGTTCGCGCGCGACACCATCGACGCCGATACGTGGAGCGATCTTGAAGACGCCCTCATCTCAGCAGACTTTGGGCCCGACATCACCGACTCGGTCATCGAAGAACTGCGTGCCAGCGTCGCCAAATATAAGACTGACGATCCAACAGACCTGAAGCGGATGCTGCGCGAAACCCTCGAGGAACGCCTAGCCCGCCTCGACCCCACTCTCACCCTCAGCGCCCGCCCCGCAGTTGTCCTAGTTGTTGGGGTCAATGGCGTCGGAAAAACGACGACGATCGGCAAATTCGCCAAGTTCTTGGTTGGCCACGGCCGCACTGTTGTGGTTGGCGCGGCTGACACTTTCCGTGCTGCTGCGGTCGAACAGTTGGCGACGTGGGCCGAGCGCGGGGGAGCATCGATTGTGCGTCCTCAGCAGCAGGGTCAAGATCCGGCTTCCGTCGCATTCCAAACGGTGGAGCGTGCTCAGCGCGACTCGATCGACATCGCCATCATCGACACAGCTGGGCGCTTGCAGACCAAGAGCGGGCTGATGGATGAGCTCGGCAAGATTCGTCGCGTCGTGGAGAAGCAGACCGAGATCGCTGAAGTATTGCTTGTACTTGATGCGACCACGGGTCAGAACGGTGTTGCCCAGGCTGAAGCGTTCATCCAGCACGCCGGCGTCACTGGTCTTGTGATCACCAAATTGGATGGGTCGGCGAAGGCCGGGTTCGTTCTTGCCGTGCAGGAGCGCACGGGCATCCCGATCAAGTTGGTCGGCCAGGGCGAAGGCATCAACGACCTCACCGGTTTCACCCCGCATGTCTTCGTGCAGAATCTCGTCGGCTAGATCTTTAGCTGCCGACCCGCGCTAGCCGCTAGCTTTCGCTTGCTGCCGACCCGCGCTAGCCGCTAGCTTTCGCTTGCTGCCGGCTCTGGCTAGTTGCCGACCGCTTTGTGCGCGGCCGAAATGTCGAGGTAGTGCGTGGCGTTCTGGCGCACACCAGCGATCTCGTCGTCGTTCAGTTCGCGGCGAACTTTTGCAGGAACGCCAGCGACGAGCGATCCGGGCGGCACGATGGTGCCTTCGAGCACGACAGCGCCTGCCGCGACGAGTGATCCGGTGCCGATGACGGCTCCATTGAGCACTGTTGCGCTCATGCCAATCAGGCAGTCATCTTCGACGGTGCAGCCGTGAAGGACAGCCCCGTGGCCAACGCTCACCCCAGAGCCTACGGTTGTTGGGAAGCCTTCATCGCAGTGAACCGTCACGTTGTCTTGCAGGTTTGACCCTTCACCGATGGTGATCGAGTCGACGTCGGCACGAAGCACCGCACCGTAGAAGATGCTCGCGCGTTCCCCGAGGGTGACTTGCCCGACCAGTGTTGCGTTCGGCGCTACGAAGGCGCTGTCAGAAACCTGGGGGGTATGTCCGGCGATGGGAACAATGAGAGCTGTCATGCCTCCACGCTAGCGCGACCCGCGCGTAAACAAGTGCGAGATCCAGGAAAGTTACCGCGAGAATCCTGAAGCGATCTCAATCAGTACGCTCTCGTCGCCCGCGTAGATTCCTTCGGGGCGTGGCCAGTGCCCGATTACGTCGGTGAAACCGAAAGCTTCAGCGCGACCGATGGCGTCATCCCAGGCGCCGACGCTCTCGAGGCTGAACTGTGGTGCGCCATCGAGGTTCAGATAGCGATCGAGAGTTGCGGATGCTCGGCCGGCCTTCTCGAGGCTGGCATCCATGCGGGCGGAGGACTCGGCGACGACCTGCCACCACTCCTCGAGGGTGTCAGCGGTGCGGCCGAGCGTGAGCCAGCCTTCAGCGAGTTCTGCGGCAAGTCTCAGGCCGCGGGGGCCTTCTGCAGCAACCACGAAGGGCAGGCGCGGAGTCTGGGCCGGTGCCCCGACCATCCGTGCATTCACTGCGGTGAACCAGTCGCCGCTGAAGTTGATGCCACCGCTGCCGGGTTCTTCGAAACGCAAGAGTTCATCGAGCCCGCGGACAAACTCTTCGAAGCGTGCGTGACGTTCGCGCGGGCTCAGCTCGGGCTGGCCAAGCACGGTCGAGTCAAAGCCAGTGCCGCCAGAACCAACACCGAGCAGGAAGCGACCATCGCTGACGTCGTCGAGGGTTGCCAGCTCTTTGGCGAAGGTAACCGGATGCCGAAAATTGGGTGACGCGACGAAGGTGCCGAGCTTAATGCGGCTGGTCACGCTCGCGGCTGCCGTTAGCGTGGGAACTGTCGCGTGCCACGTCTCGTCGGCGAGGGTTCGCCACGACAGGTGGTCGTAGGTCCAGGCATGATCGAAGCCGAGTTCTTCAGCTTGGATCCAGCGATGTTTGGCTTCAGCCCAAGGCTGTTGGGGGAGGATTACGATGCCATGTCTCACTGTCTCACCCTACTGCGGCGCGCTGTCAGTGCATTGGGTTCGCAAGCGGCGCTTCGACACCTTAAACTGGTGTGATCATGGCCACTTTTGGAAATCTCACCGACCGCCTCGCGGATACGTTCAAGAACCTGCGCGGCAAGGGCAAGCTCAGCGAAGCGGATGTTGACCGCACCGTTCGCGAGATTCGCCGTGCACTGCTCGATGCTGACGTTGCGCTTGAGGTTGTCAAAGACTTCACGGGCCGCGTTCGTGAGCGCGCGCTCGGCCATGAGGTTTCGAGTGCGTTGAACCCCGCGCAGCAGGTTGTGCAGATCGTCAACGACGAGCTCGTCACGATCTTGGGTGGCGAGGCCCGGCGCATTGAGTTCGCCAAGAACCCGCCGACTGTCATCATGCTCGCCGGCCTTCAGGGTGCGGGTAAGACGACTCTCGCCGGAAAGCTTTCCAAGTGGCTTGCTGCCGACGGCCACACTCCGCTGTTGGTTGCGGCCGACCTTCAGCGCCCCAACGCGGTTACGCAGCTTCAGGTGGTCGCCGAGCAGGCCGGCGTCGCAGTGTTCGCGCCCGAGCCGGGCAACGGCAAGGGTGACCCGGTGAAGGTTGCCAAACAGGCCCTCAAATTTGCTAAAGACAAGCAGCACGATGTTGTCATCATTGACACCGCTGGTCGTTTAGGTGTGGATGCCGAGCTCATGAAGCAGGCCGCCAACATCCGCAAGGCTGTCGACCCTGACGAAGTGCTCTTCATTATTGACGCGATGATCGGTCAAGACGCGGTCAAGACTGCGCGTGCCTTCCAAGAGGGTGTCGATTTCACCGGTGTCGTGCTGTCCAAGCTTGATGGTGACGCTCGCGGTGGTGCCGCGCTGTCGGTGGCCTCGATCACGGGCCGCCCGATCATGTTCGCCTCAACGGGCGAAGGTCTCGACGATTTCGAGCCATTCCACCCCGACCGTATGGCCAGCCGAATTCTCGACCTGGGTGACATCCTCACTCTCATCGAGCAGGCGCAAAAGACTTTCAACGAAGAAGAGTCGCGCAAGGTCGCTGAGAAATTTGCGACTGACTCGTTCACTCTTGATGACTTTCTTGACCAGATGCAGCAGCTCAAAAACATGGGCTCGATCAAGAGCATGTTGGGGATGCTGCCCGGTGCCAAGGGCATGCGCGAGCAGCTCGACAACTTCGATGAGTCGGAGATCACGCGCACTGAGGCCATCATCCAGTCGATGACTAAGAAAGAGCGCACGGTGCCGAAGCTGCTCAATGGCTCGCGTCGTGTACGTATCGCTCGTGGTTCAGGAACGACTGTCACTGAGGTGAACGCGCTCGTGAACCGTTTCGACCAGGCGGCCAAGATGATGAAAACAGTTGCCAAGGGCGGCACGCCACAGATTCCCGGCATGGGCCCGATCCCTGGCGGCCATGGCGGCAAGTCGGCGAATGCCAAGAAGAGCCAGAAGAAGAAGAGCTCCAAGTCGGGCAACCCTGCTAAGCGTGCGGCAGACGAAGCAGCCCGTGCTCAGGGTGCTGTTGGCCCATCCGCGCCCGCAGGCTCAGGCTTTGGCCTCGGTGGTTCGAAACCTGCTGCTGGTGGCCCATCACCCGAAGAACTTGAGAGCTTGCAGAAGTTCCTCGGTCGCTAGCCGACTTCCGTCCCAAGCCCGCGTGAGGGTGTTGTCGGCACGCGTTGCCTGCTCGTAATCGCACCGCTGCGACGGGATACTGTGGAGTTATGACACAGAGCCGTCCCGTAAGAATTGCCGTTCAGCTTCAGCCGCAGCACGCCGAGTATTCGGTTATTCGAGACCGAGTTCGTGAACTCGAACAGCTCGGCGTTGACGTGCTCTTCAACTGGGATCACTTCTTTCCGCTCTATGGGGAGCCCGACGGTTTGCACTTTGAGGCGTGGACCGAGCTCGCATCATGGGCCGAACTGACGAGCCGGGTTGAGTTCGGAACCCTCGTCAATTGCAACAGCTACCGCAATCCGGACCTTCAGGCAGACATGGCCCGCACCCTCGACCACATCAGTGATGGGCGTTTCATCTTCGGCACCGGTTCAGGCTGGTTCGAGCGCGACTACGACGAATACGGCTACGAGTTCGGCACGGCCGGATCGCGGTTGGATGCTCTAGCCGAGGCACTACCTCGCATCGAGTCACGCTGGGGCAAAGTAAACCCAGCGCCCACGCGCAAGATTCCCGTGCTGATCGGTGGTGGGGGAGAGAAGAAGACCCTCAAGTTGGTTGCTAAGCACGCAGACATCTGGCACAGCTTCGCCACGGGTGACGCACTCGTGCACAAATTGAGCGTCTTGGCTGGCCATTGCGAGACCATTGGCCGCGACATCAACGAAATTGAGCTGTCGAACGAGCTTCGCGATAAGAGTGTTGAAGATGCTGACAGCATGCGCGAGCAGGGCATCACGCTCTTCACTTTGGGTATAACTGGGCCCGATTACGACCTGACCAGCACCAAGCAGTGGCTCTCCTGGCGCGACTCGCAAAACGATTAACGCTGGCAGTTTGGGGCTTTATTCGCTGTCGGTTCCCGAAGCGCTCAAAACTCTGGCAGAATAGGCGGTTGAGTCCTTCGTAGCCCGACCCTCTAATCTGGCACGAACGGAATCCACTAGAGCTTTTGTGCCGAGTGTGCCCCCACGCTCACGGCTAGCAGTTCGCCACCAAAACATTTAAATCAGGAGAATTGTGGCTGTAAAGATTCGTTTGAAGCGCATGGGCAAGATCCGTGCACCCTACTACCGCATCGTCATTGCAGACTCGCGCAAAAAGCGCGATGGTCGTGTCATTGAAGAAATTGGAAAGTACCACCCCACCGAGGAGCCCTCGTTCATCGAGGTCGAGTCCGAGCGTGCACAGTACTGGTTGAGCGTTGGCGCGCAGCCGAGCCCGCAGGTTGAGGCAATCCTCAAGTTGACCGGCGACTGGGGCATCTTCAAGGGTGACAAAAACGCTAAGAGCACCGTCAAGGTGAAGGAAGCCAAGCCAGAGTTCCAGGCTGACGAGAAGAAGAAGCCTGTTCTCAAGCCCAAGGCTGAGAAGACTGAACCTAAGGCTGAAGAGGCACCAGCTGCAAAAGCTCCCGTCGCTGATGAGGCTGCTGAAGCACCTGCCGCTGACGCAGACAAGGCTTAGCAGTTGCTCGCTCCCGCTCTCGAACACCTCGTCAAAGGTATCGTCGACCACCCCGAAGAGGTTCAGGTCGTTGCAAAGAACACGCAACGCGGTGAACTTCTCGAGGTTCGCGTGCACCCAGAAGATCTTGGCCGTGTAATCGGTCGTTCTGGTCGCACCGCGAAAGCACTGCGTACGCTGATCACGGCTCTGGCCGATGGTCGCAAAGTACGTGTCGACGTCGTCGACACTGACTTCTAACCAGTGGGCGAAGTAAAAACACCCCGCGAAGGTCGCACGCAGTTGCGAGTGGGGCGCCTGACGAAGGCTCATGGGCTCAAGGGAGCCGTCAAAGTAGAGATGTACACGGATGCCCCGGAACGACGTTTCGTTCCGGGCGCCGTGTTCTCCCTACAGGTGCCAACAAGTTCTGCTTGGCACGGTAAGACGCTCGAGCTCATCGAGCTCAAGTGGTTCAACGCCCAGCCGGTCGCCTTCTTCACAGGAGTGCTTGACCGCAGCGAGGCTGAAACTTTGGTCAAGGCCATCCTCTGGATCGATCACGATCCCAACGAGGAGCCAGAAGAGGATGCGTGGTTCGACCACCAACTCATCGGCCTCAAGGTAATCCGCGATGGCATTCAGGTCGGTACTCTCGCGCAGGTTGATCACTTTCCTGCACAAGACCTGCTCACGGTTACGACAGAAAACGGCGACGTTCTCGTACCGTTCGTCAAGTCGATCGTTGCCAGCGTCGATCTCGAGACCGGCGAAATGGTTGTTACCCCGCCTCCTGGACTCTTTGAAGAGCTCGCCGACGACGCTGACACACCAGAGGCCACCGCGCCAAAGGCCAAGACCGCGAAGCCTCAGGCTGACGCAGTCGAGGCTGAAGCTTCTGTGGCTGAAGCTTCTGTGGCCGATGCAGCCGTGGCCGATGCAGCCGAGGCCGAAGCGCCTGAGACTGACGCACCAGAGTCCAAATAGAAGTTAGGGTCAACGCGTGCGCATAGACATCGTGACGATCTTCCCCGACTTCTTTGGGGTGCTCGACATCTCTTTGCTTGGTAAGGCGCGCGAGCGTGGAATTATCGAGCTCGGTGTGCACGATCTGCGGGACTTTACGTACGATCGGCATCGCACCGTCGACGACACCCCTTACGGCGGAGGCGCAGGCATGGTGATGCGCCCTGAGCCGTGGGGTGAAGCGCTGGATGCCACGCTCACGCCCGAAACGGTAGTCATTGTTCCGACTCCTGCCGGAGTTCCGTTCACGCAGGCAGCGGCCCGGGAGCTGGCGCTGGAGAAGCATCTCGTCTTCACCTGTGGCCGCTACGAGGGCATCGATCAGCGAGTGATCGACTATGCAGCCTCACGCGCGCGAGTGCGCGAGATCAGTCTCGGCGACTACGTGTTGAACGGCGGCGAGGTCGCGACGATGGCAATGATCGAAGCAATCGGTCGACTGGTTCCTGGCGTGATCGGCAACCCCGAAAGCCTCACAGAAGAGAGCCACGAGCAGGGGCTCCTTGAGTACCCCAGTTACACGAAACCGTCGACGTGGCGTGAGCGTTCCGTGCCCGACGTGTTGCTCAGTGGAAACCACAAGGCGATTGCCGACTGGCGTCACGAGCAGCAGCTCGAACGCACTCGTCGGGTTCGCCCTGACTTGCTGCCAGACGACCAGTAACTTACGCCCGATTTCTGGCGTCGAACATCCGACCTTCTTTGCCTATTTGCGAGCGGTCAGAACTAGCGGACCATCTGGCGTGATCGCGACCGTGTGTTCGAAGTGGGCCGCACGCGAACCGTCGATGCTGCGCAGCGTCCAGCCGTCATCATCCGTGTAAATCTCGTCGGTGCCGATCATGAGCCACGGCTCGATAGCAAAGACCAGTCCTGGTTTGAGCGGCATTCCGCGTCGAGCTTTGCCGTCATTGGGAATGTGCGGGTCGCCGTGCATTTCGCGACCAACACCGTGACCACCAAAATCTAGGTTCACTTCGTAGCCAGCTCCATAAGCGACATCGCCGATTGCGGCCGAGATGCCGCCGATGCGATTGCCGACGACAGCCGCGGCGATGCCAGCATCGAGGGCACGAGACGTGACATCCATCAGTTGGATATCTTCGTCACGGGGAGTGCCAACAGCAAAGGTGATGGCGGAGTCAGAGACCCAGCCATCAACCGCAACAGCAAAGTCGAGGCTCAGCAGGTCGCCATCTTTGAGCGTGTAGTCATGGGGGACTCCGTGCAGTGCAGCATCGTTGACCGAGGTGCAAATGACTTTGCCGAAAGGCGATGCACCAAACGAAGGGTGGTAGTTGATGTAGCAGCTTTCAGCGCCGCGTTCGCGGATCATGCTGTGGGCAAGCGCATCGATCTCGAGCAGGTTGACTCCCACTTTGGATGCCGCCTGTGTGGCGGTAAGCACGCTGGCGACGAATTCTCCCGCGGCTTTCATCTCATTGATTTCGGC
The DNA here is from genome assembly GCF_039527955.1 of Rhodoglobus aureus. Taxonomy (NCBI): domain Bacteria; kingdom Bacillati; phylum Actinomycetota; class Actinomycetes; order Micrococcales; family Microbacteriaceae; genus Rhodoglobus; species Rhodoglobus aureus. The sequence continues at coordinate 26,462 of NZ_BAAAKW010000026.1, forward strand.
GGGCGTTCTCAACTCGATCATTCGGTGGTTGCCTCTTTCGTGTGCGGTGCCAAGAGTTGTTCAATGAACTCTCGAAGCTTGTCGATAAACGGTTCTTCACCGCGCGGGTCATACAAGAATGCACGTTCAAGCAACGAATCTGCTATTTCTACGGTGACTTCGATGTCAAAAATGAGTGCATCTGAGGCGGGAACCCCATAGGTGGTGATAAGCAGATCCGTCAAAATCTCGGCAAGAGCCGTGTTGTTGCTCTTGCGATCAACGTTGAATCGGCGGTCAATGATCTTGCCGAAGGAGAGCACTCGAAAACCAGGCTCGGTGCGGCTGAGCTCGACATACACGTCGATCGCAACATTGAGTGCGTCGAGCGCACTGGTCGCCCTCTTGTTGAGAGTTGCTGCGAGCCCGGCACGATACTTATCGAAATTGCGGGTTGCGAGAGCGCGAAGCAGCGCCTGGATGTTGGGAAAATAGCGATAGATAACGCCAACCGACGAGTGCGCCCGCTTGGCGACATCGCTGGTGGTGATCGCATCGATTCCGAGATCATCGAGGAGAATGGCTGCCGCATCGAGCAGTACGGTAAGGCGCTCGGCGCTTCGTTGCTGCACTGGTTCGGTGCGTACGATGGCGGATTTTGGCACAGGGGGCCACCACGGTCTTTCAGAGTGAGATTTTCAGCATTCTTAATCACATCGAAGATACCCTGAGAACCATGATGATCAGGCGTGCATTCTATTATTGGCAGTTCATCGCTGTGATCGTGTTGCCCCTATGGGTGCTGGTCGGGCGTGGAATCTTCGGATCCAGTGTCGGTTGGGATTTCGTTCTCTTCCTGCTGCTGTGCCCCATCTTGGCTTTTGCGCTACTCGCAATCGCTGGATTGACGACGGCACGCAAGAGTGTGCGTTCTCAGCGATCGGTGTCGTGGATCGATGCCGGGGTGCTCGCCGCCTGGCATGCAGTGATCATCGCCTACGGATTTGTGGATGCTCCGCTGCTGGCAGCTCTCATCGTGGTTGTGGGTGTGGCTGGCTTCTGGATCGCGCTCTGGCAGCTCGTCACTGAGACACGTAACCGCTTCAACACTCTCGTTGAGGGTTTCGAGCGTGATGCGCAGCGGCCGTCTCAGCCAGGAGAGCGGCTAGACAACTGCAACGTCATCATCCTTGACGCGGATGAGAATCGCACATTCGACTAAATCTGTGGCAGAATTGTTGATTGTGCTCGCGCACGACTCTGCCATGAGGGCGTCGTAACCGCTTGAAGCACGATCTTTCTTATCTATCTATGTGTGTTCGACTCATGGCGGGCGCAGAGAGCGATCAATAATGCATATTCTCGATGACGTCGACAAGGCGTCTCTCAAAGACAACATTCCTGACTTCCGTGCCGGCGATAACGTCAAGGTTCACGTAAACATCATCGAAGGTACGCGCTCGCGTATCCAGGTGTTCCAGGGCGTTGTAATCGGTCGTTCAGGTCACGGCGTTCGCGAGACCTTCACGGTCCGCAAGGTGAGCTTCCAGATCGGCGTAGAGCGTACCTTCCCCGTTCATTCCCCAGTTATCGACCACATCGAGGTCGTCTCACGTGGTGCTGTTCGCCGCGCCAAGCTGTACTACTTGCGCGCGCTTCGCGGCAAGAAGGCAAAGATCAAAGAGAAGCGCGACAACTAACACGACTCGCAATTCACGAACCAACTGCTCCCAGCGGCTTATGCTTGCTGGGAGCTTTGGGGTTAAATGACAAACGAAACTGTTGAGAACGCACTGCCGAGCAGTCGTGGTCACCGTCACGCTGCTGACAAAAAGACCGGCGGGTGGAAACTCTTCCTGCGCGACCTGGTGATCATCTTCGTCGCAGCCATCCTGATCTCATTCATGATCAAGACTTTCTTGGTGCGTTCGTTCTATATCCCGTCGTCGTCGATGGAAAACACGTTGCAGATTGATGACCGCATCCTCGTCAATCAGCTTGAACCCCGATTCTTCCCCATCTCCCATGGCGACGTTGTCGTGTTCACCGACCCGGGTGGCTGGCTTCCCGCAATCTCCAGCGAACCAGAGAACTGGTTTGTTGGTGCGGTGGATGGCGTGCTTGCCTTTGTTGGCCTGAGCGCTCCCGACAGCAGCAATCACCTCATCAAGCGCGTGATCGGTTTGCCGGGCGACACCATTGAGTGCTGCAACGAGTTTGGGCAACTGATCGTCAATGGCATTCCGTTGGAAGAGCCATACATTGTGCTCCCGGATGCTGTCACCAAAGCAACTCCGGATGACTTCTCCGTTACCGTTCCCGATGATTCCATCTGGGTCATGGGTGACAATCGGTACAACTCCGCTGACTCCGCTGCCCACCGCGATGACCCCACTGGCGGTTTCGTGAAGGTTGACTCTGTCGTCGGGCGGGCTTTTCTCATCAGTTGGCCCACCGAACGCTGGAGCGTGCTCGACAATTACCCCACCACCTTTCAGCGGGTAACCCCGAACGCAGAGTAGACAGTGGCAGTAGCTGACCCCAGTAGCGATGTTGAGCTCGAACTTTTTGCTTCGGGTGCGCGTTGCGTGATCGGATGCGACGAAGTGGGCAGGGGCGCGATTGCCGGCCCCGTCGGAGTCGGTATGACCGCGATGACTCCTGCGCATGGTGCTTGGCCGGTGGGGCTGCGTGACTCAAAAATGTTGAGCCAGAAGCGCCGCGAACTTCTAGAGCCGCTCACTCTCGAGTGGGCTCCGCTGTCTGCAGTCGGTTACGCGGATGCCACAGAGGTCGACTCCATTGGAATCACCGCCGCCCTCGGGCTCGCCGGCAAACGCGCGCTCATCCAACTGCACGAAGCGGGTGTTGACGTCATGTCGAGCGTGGTGCTGTTGGACGGCTCCACCGACTGGCTCAGCACCGCGCTGACCGTTGCGCCGCGAGTGCACACCAGGGTCAAAGCTGACCGGGACTGCGTATCGGTTGCTGCGGCATCCGTGGTGGCAAAAGTGCAACGGGATCGGCTCATGATCGCAGCCGATGAGGAGTATCCCGGCTATCACTGGCCCAGCAACAAAGGGTACGGTTCAGCCGCCCATTTTGAGGCGATTCGCAGCCTCGGGGCGACAGAACTGCACCGGCACACATGGTTGCGTTAGTGCGGCCTACAATAAAGGCAGCATGGATGAAGACGAGTTTGAAGACTACGACCGCGAGGTCGAGCTAGCGCTGTACCGCGAGTACCGCGATGTAGTGAGCCAGTTCCGTTTTGTGATTGAAACGGAGCGACGGTTCTACCTCGCTAACGAGGTCGATTTGGTGCGCCGCGATACGGAACATGACTTCTATTTCGAGCTCTCGATGACCGATGTGTGGGTGTGGGATGTTTACCGTTCCGATCGCTTCGTCAAGAGTGTGCGCGTGCTCACCTTCAAAGACGTGAATATCGAAGAGCTCAGTGCCAAGGATCTCGAACTCCCCAAGGAACTCGCGCTCGACGAATAGCGCTCTCTGTTTAGTGCTCGGGAAGCGCCGCAGCTAGGACCTCTGCCAGGTGTTTGCCGTCGGTGTTGGCCAGTTGGCTTGCTTGCGTACGGCACGAGAAGCCATCGGCGAGAAGAGTGCTGCCGGGTTCCGCGTTGCGTAATGCTGGCAGGATGCCGTTCTCGGCTACCGCGACGGAAACGTCGTAGTGGCCCTTTTCCATGCCGAAGTTTCCGGCTAGGCCGCAGCATCCACTGATCTCGGAGATTGTTGCCCCCGATGCCGCGAGCAAGGCGCGGTCGGCATCGAAACCCATCACGGCGTGCTGGTGGCAGTGGGGCTGCACGACAAAGGTTTCGCCGCTCAGGCTTGGCGGTTGCCAGTTGGCTGGACCCATCGGTGCCGGCGCCGTCAGCAGCTCCGAGAGCGTGAACGTTGAGCGGGCGACTGCTGCTGCCTCGGCACTATCGGGCAGTAGTTCGGTGAGGTCGGAGCGCAGCACTGCCGTGCACGAGGGTTCGATTCCCACAATCGGGATGCCACGGTCGACGTACGGAGAGAACTCGCCCACTAGTTCGGTGAGCCGTTTTCGCGCGCCATCCAACTGCCCGGTCGTGATCCAGGTCAGCCCGCAGCACACGTCTCGTTCGGGCAGCAGCACTTCGTAGCCGGCTGCATCGAGCACGCGGATGGTCGCCCGCGCGATGTCTGGGGAGAAGTTGTCGGTGAAGGAATCGGCCCACAGGAGCACCTGTTGGCGCGCGGCGGTGTCAGCGGCGATTCGGCTAGCAGCGCGTAGAGCGCGAGCTTCGGGGCTGGAGCGGAAAGCGCGGCGCGCGAAGGCGGGGAACGTGCGCCGAGCATCCATTCCGCCAGCCCAGAGGGCGAACCGAGCGAAAAATGGCACCCGCAGCACGGCATTGGCGAGAGGTGCGATCGGCGAGATGAGTCGCGCCCAGCGGGGGAGCTGGCCGAGGAGGTAGTGGCTGCGGGGGCGAAGTTTTCCGTTATAGCGGCGGTGCAGCACTTCGGCTTTTAGCGTGGCCATGTCGACGCCGGCGGGGCAGTCACTCGCGCAGGCTTTGCACGAGAGGCAGAGGTCGAGGGCGTCGTGAACTTCCGGGGAGTTCACGCCACCGGTCACGAGAGTGCCATTGGCCATTTCTTGCAGCACCCGTGCGCGACCACGAGTGGAGTCCTTTTCGTCGCCGGTCGCGAGGAACGACGGGCACATCACGCCATGGCTGGCCGAGTTGTCGGCACGACACTTGCCGACTCCGACGCAGCGGTGCGCGGCCGTCGTGACGTCACCATCGTCGGCGCTAAAGGCGAACCCGTTGACCTTCGTGATGGGCAGTGCGGCCGGGCGGCGCAGGTCGGCATCCACGGGCGCTGGATCCACCACGATGCCGGGATTCATGAGGTTGTGCGGGTCGAAGAGGCGCTTGAACTGGCCGAACAGGCTAATTGCGGCGCCCGAGTACATGTGCGGCAGCAGCTCGCTGCGCGCCCGGCCGTCGCCGTGTTCGCCCGAGAGCGAGCCGCCGTGGGATGCCACAAGGCCGGCGGCGTCATCCACGAAGGCGCGCAAGACTGCGCCATCCGTCGCGAGGGGGATATCGAGGCGCACATGAACGCAACCGTCCCCGAAATGGCCGTACGGCATCCCCTCGATCGCATATTCGGCGAGCAACTTGTCGAAGTCACGCAGGTAGCTGCCGAGGCGTTCGGGTGGAACTGCGGCGTCTTCGAAGCCCGGCCATGCTTGAGCTCCGGATGCTGTGCGCCCCGCCAGCCCGGCGCCATCTTCTCTGATGCGCCACAGTTGCTTCGCGGCGATCGAATCGGTGATGATGCGTGACTCGATCGCGGCAGAATCGGCGGCAAGGCGTTGGGCGCGTTGGAGGGTCTCAGCGGGGTCGGCTCCTGTGACCTCAACGAGTAACCATCCGGCGCCTTCGGGCAGCGCGGCAACGGCGCGGGCGCCACGGGTGCGGCTGACGGCATCCACAATTCGGGCGTCGAGGCCTTCAATCGCGCTGGGGTGATGGGCGAGTAACGCGGGCACAGCATCGGCGGCGGTGGCCATGTCGGGGTAGCCGAGGGCGACGAGAAGTGGATGCTGCGGCTCCACGACCAGATCGACAGTCGCTTCGAGCACGGTCACGAGACTGCCTTCGGTGCCCACGAGACTGCGGGCCAGGTGATTGCCGTGCTCCGGCAGGAGGTGCTCGAGGCTGTAGCCCGACACCTGGCGGCCGAAACGCCCTAGCTCTGTGCGGATAGTGGCGAGATTGCTGCTGACAAGGGCGAGGAGGCCGTCGACCACGCAGGGGTCGCTGGCAGCCGTGAATCGTCGTCCGAGACCATCAACCACATCGAGGCTCTGCACGTTGTCGGCGGTGCGTCCGAACTGCAGCGAGTGGGCGCCGCACGCATTGTTGCCGATCATGCCTCCGACGGTGCAGCGCGACCAGGTTGAGGGATCGGGGCCGAAGCGCAGACCGTGGGGTCGCGCGGCCGATTGGAGGGTACCTAAGACGGTGCCGGGCTGCACGCGGGCGGTGCGAGCATCCGGGTCGACCTCGATCACTTGGTTGAGGTGGCGCGAGAAGTCGAGCAGTATTCCGGTGCCGATTGCATTGCCAGCAACCGAGGTGCCGCCGCCGCGTGCTGTGATGGGCGTGGCGCTTTCGCGAGAAACGGAGAGGGCCGCGAGCACATCGTCGGTGTCGCGAGGGAACACCACAACTTGCGGCACGACCCGATAGTTTGAGGCATCGCTGGAGTATTCCGCGCGGCGGCGGGTGCTGTCATCTACCTCGCCGCTGACAGCGCTGCGGAGGGCATCAACCACTTCGCTGCGATCGTGCAGTGAAGTGTCGGGCATGCTCCTATTGTGCCCCTAGAGTCAGTTCATGCCATTGATTCTCGCCGTCGTGATCGCAGGCTTTGGTTTTGGCCTGTCGCTCATCATCGCGATCGGTGCCCAAAACGCGTTCGTGCTGCGTCAGGGATTGCGCAGTGAGCATGTGACCGCAGTCGTGCTCGTGTGCACGCTCTCGGACATCGTGCTCATTCTGGCGGGCATCGCAGGGCTCGGAACGCTCATCCAACAGGCCGGCTGGTTGCTCGTCATTGCCCGCGTTGGCGGCGCACTCTTCTTGCTCGTGTACGCGTTCTTATCGATTCGGCGGGCGGCCAAGCCCCAGGCGCTGACCACCACCACGGGTGGCACCGGGATGACGCTCGCCGCCGCCCTCTCAACGGCGCTCGCGCTCACCTGGCTCAACCCGCACGTCTACATCGACACCGTGCTGCTGCTTGGCTCGATCGGCGGAACGTACGGCGCCGAACGCTGGTGGTTCGCGCTTGGTGCCTGCCTCGGCAGCATCGTGTGGTTCGCGGCTCTCGGTTATGGCAGTCGGTTCTTGCGACCGCTGTTCGCGAAGCCCGCAGCTTGGCGCGTGCTCGACATCGTGATCGCTGTGATCATGGTTGTGCTTGCGGCGAGCCTGATCGCTGGGCTGTTCGAGTAGTTGCTCAGACGTGCCCTTGCGTCTGGTTGAGCTGGCTCGGCGGGCGAAGGTAGGTGAGGTCGAACATCCATTCATTGACTCGGATCGAGTGGCCTTTGGGGTACTCAAAGTCGGCTTCGCGAATGAGCGTGAACCCGGCGCGCTTGCAGAGGGCGTTGGACGCGGTGTTGTCGATGCGGGGGAACGTCAGCACATGGTCGCGGTCGCCATTGTCTGCCGCGAACTGGAGGCATTCGGTGAGAGCGCAAGCGGCGATTCCGTTGCCCTGATGCGCGGTGTGCACGCTCCACCCGGTTTCGTAGATATCTCTGCCTCGCCACTGTCTTTTCCAGTAGCCAACGGAGCCCACCGGCTCTACTGAAGCCGATGAGCGGATGCTGAACATACGCGCTTCGCTGGTCTCCCAGAGGCGCAGAAACTTGGCGTGCCGTGCGACGATCTGCTGAGCGCTTTCGGGCCCGCCAACGAACCTCGTCATCTCGGGGGTATTGCCCTTCTCGAGCACTGGGAGGTCCTCGACCTGCCACCGTTCAAGCCACACTCGCTGGTTGACACCGCGCGTCATACGGGAACGATACCGCCACCGAGCGAAACCCCAAAGAGTTTGACGGGCGGGCGTCTTCTCCTCACCATGACGCGTTCCGGTCACACTCCGCGCTGACCTGCGGCGCGGTGCTGTACCTGTTGCGCTCTCGAGTCACTCTTGAGCCATGGCAGCAAAAGACGAACTAGGCGCTCGCGGCGAATGCCTCGCGGCCGATCATCTGACCGACACAGGGTTAGATATCCTCGACCGCAATTGGCGATGCTCGCAGGGCGAGCTTGACATCGTCGCGAGAGACTGTGATGAGGTCGTGTTCGTTGAGGTCAAGACTCGGTCGAGTGTGCTTTTCGGGCACCCCTTCGAGTCGATAACCTCCACCAAGGTGGCGCGCTTGCGACGGCTCGCGGCCGCTTGGTGTGAGGAGCACCCCGGCTCAGGGGCGGCTATCCGCATCGATGCTGTTGCCGTGATCGTGCCCGCTCGTGGAGCGATCCAGATCGAGCACCTGAAGCGAGTGTCGTGAGTGCCGCCTGTGTTGCCCGTCGCGGTAGCGGTCGCGTCGCAGTGAGCAGTTTCTGATGCCTATCGGCAGAACCTACGCCGTCTCGCTGCTCGGCCTAGAGGGTGCGATCGTCGAGATCGAGGCAGACCTCTCTAACAACCTCCCCGGCTTTGTCCTGATCGGCCTGCCCGACACCGCCCTCGGCGAAGCGAAGGATCGGGTGCGGGCGGCAGCCACGAACTCCGGATGCGGGCTGCCGAACCGCAAAATTACTGTCAACCTGTCGCCCGCAGCGCTCCCCAAGCACGGCTCCGGTTTCGACCTCGGGATCGCGTTGGCGGCCCTTGCAGCATCCGGCACCGTATCCGCAGAGTCCATCGATCGCGTTATGCATATCGGCGAGCTCGGGCTTGATGGGCGGCTGCGTCCGGTGAACGGCGTGCTGCCCGCAGTGCTCGCAGCATCGCGTGCGGGCTTCGGCATAGTGATGGTCCCCAGCGGCAACGCTGACGAGGCTTCTCTCGTTCCGGGAATGCGCGTGGTCGCGGTTCCGTCGTTGCGTGACGCCGCGATCTGGCATGGGGGAGAGTTTGAACCCCAACCAGTGGATGTCATCACCCGACCAATCGTAGAGACCGCGACAGCCGAGAGTGGCGATCTTGCCGACATGATCGGCAGCGGCGACGCGATTGACGCGATGCTCGTCGCCGCAGCCGGAGGCCACCACGTTTTCCTCCTGGGACCGCCCGGCGCCGGCAAAACCATGCTCGCCGCTCGACTGCCTGGTTTGCTGCCCGACCTCGACCCCCAAGCCGCGCTCGAGGTATCGTCAATCCGTTCCCTCGCGGGGCTACCCGTCGGCAGCAGCCTCACTACCCGGCCACCGCTCGAAGCCCCGCACCACACCGCTACCGCCGCCGCGCTCGTGGGTGGGGGTAGCTCCCAGATTCGTCCGGGTGCTGCCGCGCGCGCCTCCGACGGAGTGCTCTTTCTTGACGAGGCACCCGAGTTCGCGCCTGCAGCACTGGATGCACTGCGCCAGCCTCTTGAATCGGGGATCATCAGCATCCACCGGGCCAACTCAGTTGCGCACTTTCCGGGTCGCTTTCAGCTCGTGATGGCCGCCAACCCGTGCCCCTGCGGGCAATGGGGTGCGCGCGACAGCGAATGCACGTGCCCGCCGAATTCGCGGCGACGCTACCTCGCGCGGCTCTCTGGCCCGCTGCTCGACCGCATTGACATCCAGTTCAGAGTTGAACGAATCACGAGTGCGCAACTGCGTCTAGCAGGGGAGCACCCGTCTCTTTCCACAGCGGATGCTCGAGCCAAAGTCACTGCGGCCCGGCAACGCGCGCTGGCGCGACTTACGGCAACGCCCTGGCGACTCAACTCGCAAGTGCCTGGCTCCTACCTCCGCGGCCGCGAACTCCGGCTCGCGCCCAAGATCACCGCGGGGCTCGACCGCGCTCTCGAACGCGGCGGGATCACTATGCGCGGCTACGACCGCGTACTGCGGGTCGCTTGGTCACTGGCTGACCTCGCCGACGACGAACGACCCGACGACACCCACGTCGGTCAAGCACTGTATCTACGAAAGGCAATGTCACAGTGAGCATGTTTGGACTTAAAGAATCAGAAGTAGCAAACCTCGTCCGCGCGGTAAGCGCTCCCGGTGATCTCGATCACGACGCCATCGAAGATCGCTTTGCGCGAGCCACCTGGAGCGGGCTAGCCGAGCCCGGCGATCGACTCGCAGGGCGCGCGATTCAGCAACTCGGCGCAGCACGAGCACTCTCCGCTGTCGTTGAGCATCGGGATGCTGCACGCTTCGCCGCCGAACTGTCGGCAGACGGTGACCCGGTACCAGAAGACGACATGCGGCAAGCCATCGAACGGTGGCTGCCGCGACTCAAATCAGACACTGCGCTCATCGCCCTGCGTCAAGCGGCCCGCTTTGGAGCGCGGCTGCTGACCCGCGAAGATGCTCTCTGGCCAACCCGGCTCAACGACCTCGACTGGCATGCGCCGTCCGCACTCTGGGTGAGAGGAGCGGATGCTGCGCTCGCCGGGATAGCAGACGGGATCGCACTTGTCGGCGCCCGGGCTGCGACCGGCTACGGAGAGCACATCACTATGGAAGCCTCCGCCGGTCTCGTCGATCGTGGCTACACAATCATTTCCGGTGCCGCCTACGGAATCGACGGGATGGCGCACCGCGCAGCCCTCGCCAGCCAAGGACTCACTGTGGCGTTTCTCGCCGGGGGAGTAGACCGCTTCTACCCGAGCGGCCACGACAGCCTCCTCACCCGAATCGTCGAAAGTGGAGCCGTGATTTCCGAACTCCCGTGCGGCTCGCCACCCACCAAGTGGAGGTTCTTGCAAAGAAACAGACTCATTGCCGCAGCGAGCATGGCGACCATTGTGCTTGAGGCTGGATGGCGTTCCGGTTCGCTCAACACTGCAGGCCATGCCGCCACCCTCGGTCGGCCGCTGGGAGCAGTTCCCGGTCCCGTCACCAGCGCAGCCTCCGCTGGCTGCCACCGCCTCATCCGCGACTACGACGCCGTGTGCGTCACCGATCCCGACCAAATGGCAGAACTCGCCCCGCTCGAACGCCAAGCGCGTGCCAGTGCCAACTCAGACGGTGACCTGACGAGCGAGTCCGACGATCGAGCAGGCGGTGACCAGTCCGCCGGCCAGTCCGACTCTGAATCCCGATCAGGACCTGCGGATGCTGATGCTCCCCGCAACACAGAAACCACCCGCCTTCTCGATGCTCTCAGCACACGTAGCGCTCGCACCACCGACGACATCGCAGCTCGCAGTGGCCTCGCGCTCGCCACAGTGCGCGCTCAGCTCGGGATGCTCGAACTCGACGGTCGCGTCAGCGAAACCGAGCGTGGCTGGAAGCAGGCCGCATCCTCATCGCTGAAATGATGACAAAGAGACGTAGAATAATTCTGGACGCGCGAGGCTCAGTGCGTTCCTCAGGGAAATAGCGAGCAATATCGGCTGTGTGCACAAGAGGTGAAAGCTGTGAACTTACCTCTCGCATTGCAAAAATCCTGCACAAAGGCCGGAAACATGGGGCAATACTGCAGAAACATACGCACTCTTTAGAAAATCTTATGCTTTATAGGTGCCGATTGAGATTGTTCCTAATCCTTATGTCTGTCAAAGTAGACAGGCTTAGCCCACGGACGTGCATAAGAAAGGCGACACTATGAACGATCAGTTCTTCCAAATTATCGCAATGGTCATTTATTTGGCCGCAATGCTCGGTATCGGTTGGTGGGCGTACAAGCGAACAACCAACCTTGACGACTACATGCTCGCCGGCCGCAAGCTCAGCCCCGGAGTTGCAGCGCTCAGTGCTGGCGCATCCGACATGTCGGGTTGGCTCCTCCTCGGACTCCCCGGCGCCTTCTACATCGGCGGCCTCTTCCAAGGCTGGATCGCCATTGGCCTCACCATTGGTGCTTGGCTCAACTGGAAGTTTGTAGCACCGCGACTGCGCGCCTACACCGAGGTATCGAAAAACTCGATCACACTTCCCAGCTTCTTCGAGAACCGTCTTCGCGACAAGTCACGCATCCTGCGCGTCGCAGCAGGCGTCATCATCCTCGTGTTCTTCACCTTCTACGTATCCTCCGGAATGGTCGCCGGTGGCGTCTTCTTCCAGAGCGCATTCGGCTCCGAGTACTGGATCGGAATGCTCGTTGTTGGTGGAGTTACCGTTCTCTACACACTCTTCGGCGGATTCATCGGCGCAACCTACACCGACGTCGTGCAGGGCATCATGATCTTCCTTGCCCTCATCGCCGTACCGATCGTCGGAATCACCCAGACCGGTGGAGTCGCCAACACCATCGAATCGATTCGTGCAGCGAACACCGAAATTGACATGTTCAGCCTCTTCACTGGCGGAACCGTGCTCGCCGCGATTTCTGCTGCAGCATGGGGGCTTGGCTACTTCGGTCAGCCACATATCCTCGTGCGCTTCATGGCGCTTCGCTCACCTGGGGATGCGATCGCCGGTCGTCGAATCGGTATCACCTGGATGCTTGTCTCCGTAATCGGCGCCATGGCATCCGCTCTCATCGGTGTCGCGTACTTCCAGCAGCACCCAGAGCTTTCGCTCGAGAACCCGGAGCGTGTGTTCCTCGAACTCGCACAGATCTTCTTCCACCCCCTGATCGCTGGACTCGTTCTCACAGCAGTACTTGCCGCCGTCATGAGCACGATCTCCTCGCAGCTCATCGTGTCGTCGTCCGCATTGGTCGAAGACCTCTTCAAGATCGTCGCCAAGAAGGAAGCAACGCCCAAGGCTCAGGTAATCCTCGGTCGCCTGGGTGTTCTCATCGTTTCGATCGTCGCGATCATCCTCGCGTGGGACCCCAACTCGTCGATCCTCAGCCTCGTCGCCTACGCCTGGGCTGGCTTCGGTGCAGCATTCGGACCGATCGTCATCCTGTCGCTCTTCTGGCGCAAGCTCACCAGCATGGGTGCCCTTGCAGGGATGATCGTCGGTGCAGTCACCGTCATCATCTGGGGCAACGTACCCGCGCTCACCGGCGCAATGTACGAAATCGTCCCCGGGTTCGCGCTCAACCTGGTTGTGGCAGTCGTGGTGAGCATGCTCACCTTCAAGAACAGCGACGGAATCACACGCGAATTCGACACCGCAGTAGAAAGTGTGCGCACCGGAACTGTTCAGTTGCCGGTCGTCGACAAGAAGGACTAGTTTCCTCGCAGTCGCTCGCGTCTAACTAGATGTGAACACTACGGATGCCCGTCTCCACTCACGTGGGGGCGGGCATCCTGCGTTAACTGCCCGACATTGCGGCCAAGCCGATCGCTTCGGTGGCACTCCACCCTGTCGGATGACACTCGACGCACCTAGGCTAGAAGCGTGATTCAACTCGGCCAGTATCCAGCACCCAGCCACGTCATCGCCCACGTCAGCGATACCCACCTGCTGGCCGGCGGAAGACCGCTGTATGGTTCCGTCAACACCATCGACCATCTTGAGCAGGCTCTCGCGCAGCTCGAACGGTCCACGGCGCAGCCCCAAGCCATCGTCTTCACCGGCGACCTCGCCGACCTCGGTGAGCCCGATGCCTACCTACGCTTGCGCAGCATCGTCGAGCCCGCCGCCAAGCGCATGAACTCCGAAATTATCTGGGTCATGGGCAACCATGACGAACGCGACCAGTACTCCAAGCTCTTATTTGATGACGAATCGGATGCCCCGCAAGACCGCGTCTACATGATTGACGGGTTGCGCATCATCTCCTTCGACACCACAGTTCCGGGCTACCATCACGCTGACATCAGCGACGAACAACTGGACTGGTTGCGCGACGAACTCGCCACCCCAGCACCGCACGGCACTCTGCTGGCGGTACATCATCCACCGATCCCGACACCGATGCTCGAAGCGATGGGCATGCTCGAACTTCAGCGCCAAGAACGCTTGGCCGAAGTGCTGCAGGGCAGCGATGTGCGAGCGATTCTCGCCGGCCACCTGCACTACTCGACCCACTCAACTTTTGCCGGCATCCCCGTTTCAGTGGCGTCGGCAACCTGCTACACCCTCGACCTCAGCGCCGAAGATCGGCTGCTGTCTGGTGTCGACCATGGGCAGGCCGTCAACGTGGTGCACGTCTACGAGAACCAGACAGTGCACTCGATCATCCCGATCGGCGACACGGCAGAAATCACCGGGCATTCAGCCGAAGCGTGGGCTCAGATTGAAGCGATGACACCAGAGCAGCGGCTCGAAACATTCTCGGCCAAGAATTCAACCTTTAACGCCCCCGAAGTGGCTGCCTCGGAATAGCGCGATAGAGCGATAAGGCGATACGGCAAGAGGGCGGCTGCGTCGGGCATGCAGCCGGGCGTGAAAGCATTGGGTTATGACTCAGGGCGTTGACACCACACCACTACACACCCGAATCGAACTAGAACAGCAACTTATTTCACCCGAATTCTTTACCGACACCATCCGGGTACTCACCGGCCACGAGTCGATTCGCAGTTTCGATCCCAGCCCCATTGCGGCTGAAGTGCTGGAAGCGATTCTGGTTTCTGCGCGCAGCGCACCCACCTCGTCTAACCTGCAGGCGTACAGCATCATCGTTGTCGAAGATGAGCAACGACGAGCGCGCATGGCTCACCTGGTGGGAGACCAGCGCTACGTCGCTGAAGCCCCGATAATGCTCATCTTCTGCGCTGACGTCTCGCGGCTGCACTACCTTGCCGAACGACAAGGACATACCTTTGCCGCCGACAACCTTGAAATGTTCTTGACGGCATCCATCGATGCCAGTCTCGCTCTTCAGAATGCTCTTGTTGCGGCAGAATCGCTCGGGCTCGGCGCGGTGCCCATCGGTTCCGTACGCAATGAGCCCAGCCTTGTCGCCGAAGAGCTGGTATTGCCCGCCGGCGTTTTTGCGGTCGCCGGGCTCACGATCGGTTACCCCAATGCTGGAGTGCGTCGAGGTGCAAAACCGCGTCTCCCCAGCGAATCGATCGTGCACCGCGAGCAGTACTCCACCGAAAACCTCGAACAACATGTCAGCGACTACGACGCCGTCATGATCGCCAACGGTCTGTACGCCGGGCGTCAGGTTGCCAGCGACCCCCAGATTCCGGATGCCGAATATGGCTGGGCAGAACACACTGCGCGTCGCACCAGCAAACCAGAAACGCTCGCTGGCCCATCGGCTGCGCTTCGGGATCACCTCAAAGACGAAGTCGAGGCGCGCGGGTTCTCGATTCGCTAGCCGGCGATGCGGCTACCAGGGGGAGCCGCTAGCTACCTGGCAGAGTTGCTAGCCAGTCGGCTTGTTCGATGTCCGACTTGCACGAGCCACGAACATCAAAATCAGCGGCTGCGCTAGTTTCATCACAGCCCACAGGAGCTTGTAGCGCACACTCGGAATCGCAACAGCACGCCCGCGGGAAGCGCTGCGAAGAGCGGAGCGCACGACGAACTCAGCTTCAAGCCACATCCAGTTTGGTGCCATTGATGCTCGTTCGATGCCCAGTCGAGAGTGGAACTCGGTGCGCACAAAACCGGGTGCCAGCGCTGTGAATGTCACCCCGCGACTGCGATAGTGCGCGTTCGCCCAGCGGCTGAAACTCATCGGCCACGCTTTTGCTGCCGCGTAGAGGCCGAGTGGCGCTTCGCCGGCAAGGCTCGCCACCGTTAGTACGGTGCCCGAGCCACGCGCGAGCATTCCGCCCAATACCGCATGGCTGAGGCGCATCGGAGCAGTCGCCAGCAGCTCGAGCATCCGTTCTTCATCGTCAACCGAGTTGAGGTCGAACTCCTGGGGTAGTCCATAGCCGGCGTTGTTAACAAGGAACGTGATGGGCTCGGTGGTCGACTTCAGCCGAGTTTCAACCACTGAACGCTCAGCGGCTGCGGTGAGATCTGCCGCTATCACCTCGACAGAAACATTCGCCTCCTCGCGCAGCTCGTCGGCCACGCTGTCGAGGCGGGCTCGATCGCGGGCAACAAGAACCAGGTCGTAACCCTCCTGCGCAAGCTGATATGAAAACTGGGCGCCAATGCCCGAGGTTGCACCAGTGACAAGCGCTATGCCTTTGCGGGAGCGTGAAGATTCTGTGGCCATCCCGAAACGCTATCGCGGCGAACCCGATTGTCGCGCGCATACCGCACGATAGAGGCGTGAACCTTCACCGCCTCGTGGAAACATTCGCCGCTTATCTTGCGGCCGATCGCGGCTTCAGCGTGCACACCGTGCGGTCGTACCGCTCTGACCTCACCAATCTGGTGGAATTCGCCACAGAGCGTGGAGCGAACGAGCCAGACGACCTCGACCTTGAACTTCTTCGGGATTGGCTGTGGCACGCATCCCAGGCGGGCCTTGCCAAGTCGACTCTTGCCCGCCGGGCTGCCGCTTCTCGAGGATTCAGCGCCTGGTTGGAGAAAACAAATCAGGCGTCGACGGATGCTGCGGCACGGCTCAAAGCGCCGAAAGCTGAACGACACCTTCCCCGGGTGCTCAATCGCGACCAAATGTCCGACATGCTGCAGAGTGTCGCCGCACGGGCTTCATCCGCCGATCCGGTTGCGTTGCGGGATCAGGCGATCGTCGAGTTGCTTTATGCCTCGGCGCTGCGCGTGAGCGAACTTACCGGGCTGAGCCTGAGCGATATTGATGATTCGCGGCTGACAGTTCAGGTGCTAGGCAAAGGGTCGAAAGAGCGAGTCGTGCCTTTCGGAATCCCTGCGCAGCGAGCGATCTCTGCCTATCTACAGTGCGGGCGCCCCCGCCTCGCCAGCGACGCTGCAGGGCCCGCGGCACTCTTTGTTGGTGCGCGCGGCAAACGACTAACAACTCGAACTGTGTACGAAGTGATTGCGCATTTGCTGGCTGATGTGCCGGGCTCTGGTGGCTCCGGCCCGCACACGCTTCGCCACACTGCCGCGACCCATTTGTTGGATGGTGGCGCAGATTTACGCGCGGTGCAGGAAATGCTGGGTCATGCCAGCCTCGGCACCACCCAGCTCTATACGCACGTCTCAACGGAGCGCTTGCGCGAAAGCTACCGGACGGCTCATCCTCGGGCCTAGCGGTTGGGCTTCCACGATGAGCGTCGCGGGCCCGGAACGTCGGCGCGTGGTCGCGGTACCGCCGACTTAGGGGGAGGCACTTCGCCTGAATCGGGCAACTGGGCACGGTAGATGGTGACGACTCCATCGAGATACCGCTCGATGACCTTATTCTCTGCGTCGTCGAACTCGTCGAGCACTTGATCGATGCCCATGATCATCGGCATGAGCGTGGCCATTGCGGTTTCCACCGAGCGGGGGTTCGGCACCACGACCACACTGCGGCGATCGGTGGGGTGTTGTTGTCGCGTCACGTGGCCGACGCCGATGAGTCGGTCGATTACTGCGGTCACTGCGGCGGTCGAAATGTTGAGTCGTCGGGAGAGTTCGGTGGGTGGAAGTGGCCCGTGCATGATCAGGTGCTCCATGGCTTCGAGGTCGGTGGCGTTCACCGAGAGAGTGCGTCCCACGTGTAGTTCAAACTCGTCGCTGGTATCGAGGATGTCGCGCAACAGCTGAGTGGGGCGTCGCGCTGTGGGTCGCCCGACTGGTTTGTCGGTGGGTTGCATGCGCATCAGTTTAGGGCTATATTCCTAACTTGTCGAATATCTAACCAATCGAAGTACTTTGGCTTCAGAAGGAGCGCGATGTCTCGCCTCAGGACGTTCATCACCGCACGACGAACTTCGTGGATCGTTCTGGTCGGTGCACTTCTCGCAGCCGGCGCAATTTTCGCGGCCGGTACTGGCAACGAAGAAGGCACATTACCCGGGATCGGCTTGCCAGCCTCGGCCGAATCCGCTCAAGCGGCAGCCGCGGCAGAAGATTTGCCCGGCGCTGACTCAACAGTCGCGCTTCTGGTGTTCAGCCGCGACGGTGACACTCTCAGCGATAACGACACTGAGGCTGTTTCTTCCGCGACCGCAGCTCTCGGTGACTTTTCAGCGGAAGGCTTCGTTCCGCCTCCCGTATTCTCCGACGACGGAACAACAGCACTCGTGACCGTTCCGCTCGACAAACTCTCAGAGGCGGGGGAGCAGGCCGAGCGTGCCGCTGAGATTCGCGCAGCCGCAAACTCTGATCTGCCCAGTGGGCTCACTGCACTCCTCAGCGGCCCCGAGGGCTTTGCGGTCGACATTGCCGCAGTGTTCGAAGGTGCCGACTTCACGCTGCTGCTCACCACGGTCATCGTCGTTGCGGTTTTGCTGTTGATTACCTACCGCAGCCCGTGGTTGTGGCTCGTACCCCTCATCGTCGTCGGCACCGCTGACGGCCTTGCGGGTATCGTTGCCGCCCGAGTTGCTGCGCTCGCCGGCATCCAGTTGGATGCCTCGGTCACGGGAATTCTCTCGGTGCTAGTTTTCGGTGCCGGCACCAACTACGCGCTGTTATTGATTGCGCGATACCGTGACGAACTGCGGCTCGTCGAGGATCGTCGCGAGGCAATGTCTCGTGCGCTGCGTGGCGCTGGCCCCGCCATCATCGCCAGTGGAAGCACCGTCGTGCTTGCGCTTCTCACCCTCGTTTTTGCTGAGCTGCAGGGCAATCGCGCCCTCGGAATTGCGTGCGCCACTGGTGTTGTTATTGCGATGATCTTTGCCCTAGTTGTGCTGCCAGCTGCCCTCGTGCTCTTTGGCCGCGGGCTGTTCTGGCCGTACATCCCCAAATTTGGCACGGAAGGCAGTGCTGAGCGCGGTGTCTGGCACAAACTGGGCGTTCTGGTCTCCAAGAAGCCGGTCGTGGTCGCCATTCTGGGCGCGGTGGTGCTTGGCGCACTCTCGCTGGGTGTTCCCCAGATCAAGATCGGGCTGTCGCAGACCGAGAGCTTCACGCAGGTCCCCGAAGCGGTCCAGGGGCAAGAAATTATTGCCGATGCGTTCCCTGCCGGCAGCGGTTCGCCGGCATCCGTCATCGCGAATATTGGTTATGCCGAGGAAGTTGCCCAGGCTGCCGAGGGTGTCGACGGCGTCGATTCGGTTCGCATCGGTGAAAGCACCGACACCATCACGCAGATCACTGTGGTGTTGGATGATGCCGCTGAGACAGAGGCATCGTTCGCTGCGATCGAGGCGCTTCGCTCGGAGCTGTCGACTATCGAAGGTGCGAACGCCCTCGTCGGCGGTCTGGATGCTCAGGCTCTCGACGTGGAGCGTGCTCAGCAGTCTGATCAGGATCTCGTGATTCCCATGATTCTGGGCCTCGTGTTTATCGTTCTCGTGCTCTTGCTGCGCTCTCTGGTTGCGCCAATTTTGCTGCTGCTCACCGTGGTGGCGTCATTCTTCGCCAGTCTCGGAGCCAGTTGGTTGCTGTTTGAGTCAGTATTTGGGTTCCCCGCAATTGACACGAATGTTGTCTTGTTTGCCTTCCTATTCCTTGTGGCGCTCGGTGTTGACTACAACATCTTCTTGGTGACTCGAGCTAGAGAAGAGGCCGTCGAGCACGGCACGCGAGCCGGAATGATTCGGGCGCTGTCGTCGACCGGTGGAGTGATCACGAGCGCGGGTATCTTGCTCGCGGCTGTGTTCGCGGTTCTTGGAGTGCTGCCGCTCATCACGCTCACCCAGATCGGAATCATCGTCTGCATTGGTGTGCTGCTGGATACGCTGCTCGTTCGTACGGTCATCGTGCCTTCGCTCGCCTTTATCGCTGGCGAGAAGTTCTGGTGGCCAGGCCGCGTGATTTCGGTTGGCGCTGAAGTGCGCACTCCTCAGCACTCGGCAGGCTCGCACGCAGCAAGGCACGCTGCCGCCAAGCAGGTTCCCGATGTGCTGGTTGACGAACCGCGAGCTGACCGATCGCTGACCGCCGACTTGCTGACCGCCGAATCACAGACCGCCGAATCGCACGGGGCGAAGCACAGCGTCGAACACTAGCGGGTTGCCGACATGCATCACGGATCACGGGTCGGCAGCAAGATAGCCCGCGGTATCCCGCTCAGATAGTTAAGCGGCGACACGTAGTTGCCATCGAAGCGAACCCCGAAGTGCAGGCAGGGCCGCACGCAGTGGCCGGCCTGTGCTTCGCCGATCACTTGTCCCTGCATTACCGAGTCACCGCGCGCGAGCGTGCTTGTCACTGGTTCATAACTAGTGATGAGTCCACCCGGATGCCGGATCGAGAGCACGGGGCGGTCAACCACGGTGCCCGCAAAGTGCACGACGCCCTCGGTGGGCGCGTGCACATCAACGGCTGAGCCAAGATCGATGTCGATACCGCGGTGTCCGGAGGAGTACGGGGTTTCCGGTGCGAGATAGGGGCGGACGATCACGTGCGGATCAGGCGCTGGCCAATCCCACGGTGCTGAAGCCGCGACATCCACCGCCTCAGCCTCAGGTGGAGCGGCTAATGCCACGCTCGGCGACGCTTGGCCAAGTGGCAGCACGACAAGGGCCAGAAGTAGAAAGGTGGCGGCTCGAAGCATCCATCTACTGTCGAGGATCGCGCGGCACTCTGGCGCCCAAACCGATGAGTAGGGGATAGTCAATGCGCGGGATGACGTTGTGGGGGAGCGATGGTATGATTTTTGCAGCACCGCGTGTATTCGCGGTGACTACGCGTGCCCCGTTGCAGTAAAACTACTGCAGCACACGGCCACTATCTTCACTCAGTCCCCTCTTGCACATCGTTGCGATTGGGGCGGAGGTATGCCCGGGCACCAGGATTCGCGCCGACCGGTCGCGAATATTAACTGAGAAGGCCGCTGATGCCTAGGGCAGCAGTGAGCCAGAAAAGGAGAACGGCCATGGCCGTCGTAACCATCCGCCAGCTGCTCGACAGCGGCGTACACTTCGGACACCAGACTCGTCGTTGGAACCCGAAAATGAAGCGCTTTATTCTGACCGAGCGCTCGGGCAGCCACATCATCGACTTGCAGCAGTCGCTTGCTCACATCGACGCGACGTATGACTACGTCAAGGAGACGGTCGCCCACGGCGGAACCATCCTCTTCGTCGGCACCAAGAAGCAGGCACAGGGAACGATCGCTGAGCAGGCTCTGCGCGTAGGCCAGCCCTACGTGAACCAGCGCTGGCTCGGTGGACTCCTCACCAACTTCCAGACGGTTTCCAAGCGTCTTGCACGCATGAAGGAACTCGAAGAGGTCGACTTCGACGACACCACACGTGGTTTCACCAAGAAGGAACTGCTCATTCAGAAGCGCGAGCTTGTGAAACTGCAGAAGAGCCTCGGTGGTATCCGTAACCTCACGAAGACCCCGTCGGCAATCTGGATCGTTGACACCAAGAAAGAGCACCTCGCAATCGACGAAGCTCACAAGCTTGGTATCCCCGTCATCGCGATCCTCGACACCAACTGCGACCCCGACGATGTTGCTTACCCCATCCCGGGTAACGACGACGCCATCCGCTCGGTAGGTCTTCTCACCCGCATCGTCGCTGACGCTGCAGCTGAGGGACTCATCCAGCGTCACCAGAAGCCAGAAGAGGGCAAAGAAGTAGAGCCCATGGCTGCCTGGGAAGCTGAGCTTCTCGGCCAGGCTGACGCTGACGCTGACGCTGCTGCGACCAAGTCAGAAGAGCCCGCTAAGTCAGAAGAGCCCGCTAAGGCTGAGAAGACCGAAGCACCCGCTAAGGCTGAGAAGACCGAAGCACCCGCTAAGACTGAAAAGGCTGAGAAGCCCGCCAAGGCAGACAAGGACGAGGCAAAGGCTGCAAAGCCTGCTGCTAAGCCCGCCGCAAAGAAGCCCGCTGCGAAGCCCGCTGCGAAGGCCGCTGACGCAGCCGACGACAAGAAGTAAGGATTCGAAACAATGGCAGATTTTCGCCTCGAAGACCTCAAGACCCTGCGTGAGCGCCTCGGCACCGGCATGGTCGAAACCAAGAATGCACTCGTAGAAGCTGGCGGAGACCTCGAAAAGGCCACCGAGCTGCTGCGTTTGCGCGGTGCCAAGAGCAACGCCAAGCGTTCAGACCGTTCCACCAGCGAGGGCCTCATCGCCGCAAAATCGTCTGGTTCCACAACGACGATCATTGAACTCGCCTGCGAGACCGACTTCGTTGCAAAAAGCGACAAGTTTGTTGCTCTCGGCGAAGCCGTCGCTGCTGCTGTTGCTGATTCTGGTGCGTCGACCGTTGAGGAAGGCCTCGCGGCATCCGCAGGGTCGACTACGGTCGAGCAGCTCATCGACGACGAAGCTGCGATCCTGGGCGAGAAGTTCGAGCTTCGCCGTCTGGCCAAGCTCGAGGGTGACTCGTTCGAGGTCTACATGCACCGCACGAACAAAGACTTGCCTCCGCAGGTCGGCGTTGTTGTCGCCTACACAGGTGACGACGCAGAAACTGCTCGCGGAATTGCCCAGCACATTTCGTTCGCGGCTCCGACCTACCTCTCGCGTGACGAGGTTCCGGCAGATGACGTCGCGAACGAGCGTCGCATCGTTGAGGAGATCAGCCGCGGTGAGGGCAAGCCTGACGCTGCTCTTCCCAAGATCGTAGAAGGCCGTCTTGGCGCGTTCTTCAAGCAGGTCGCACTGTTTGATCAGGACTACGCTCGCGACAACAAGGTCTCGGTTGCCAAGGTTGCCGGTGATGCTGGCATCACCGTTACCGGTTTTGCACGCTTCAAGGTAGGCGCCTAACACGCACACTGATGAAGGCCCGAGGCACTACTGCCTCGGCCCTTTAGTGTGCCGGGGCCCATTTCAGGTGCCGAGGGGATTGCTTGCAGCGAATCTGCTGTGCGCCACTGCTGAACGCGAATCAAACCAATAGCCTGTATATGACGACCACGAAGGAAAGAAGACAATGACAACACAACGCAAACGCCGGGTGCTGCTGAAACTGTCGGGAGAATCCTTCGGTGGTGGACAACTCGGAGTCAATCCCGACGTCGTTTCGGCCCTCGCTAAGGAGATTGCTGCGGCATCCGCCGATGTAGAAATCGCAATCGTCGTCGGTGGTGGAAACTTCTTCCGCGGCGCCGAGCTTAGCCAGCGTGGAATGGACCGCGGCCGTGCCGACTACATGGGAATGCTGGGTACCGTCATGAACGCCCTCGCCCTTCAGGACTTTCTCGAGCAGGCAGGTGTCGCTACCCGCGTGCAGTCGGCGATTGCCATGACTCAGGTTGCCGAGCCATACATCCCTCTGCGCGCCGAACGACACCTTGAGAAAGGTCGCATCGTGATCTTCGGTGCTGGCGCCGGTCTACCGTACTTCTCGACCGATACTGTGGCCGCGCAGCGCGCGCTCGAGATCGGTGCTGAAGAAGTACTGGTCGCTAAGAACGGAGTCGATGGCGTTTATGACTCGGACCCCCGCAGCAACCCTGATGCTCGCAAGCTTGACTCAATCAGTTTCCAAGACGCTCTCGTGCAGGGACTCAAGGTTGTTGACTCCACTGCGTTTAGCCTCTGCATGGACAACTCCATGCCGATGCTGGTATTCGGCATGGAACCGGCAGGGAATCTCACGCGTGCGATCGTCGGAGAGCAAATTGGAACTCGCGTGCACGGCTAACGTGCCGTGCTGCGCTTAACGCCAGCAACCCAACCAAGAAACCCTGTGCGAAGTTAGGCAAGACCTAATCGGTGCCAGACAAACTCCGAGCGTGCTGCAGCCGGCGATGCCGCGACTGCACGCTAAACTCGGGTGAGACTAAGAGGAGTGCTCGTGATCAGTGATGTTCTAGCGGAAGCTAGCGAAAAGATGAACAAGGCAGTGGACGCTGCCAAAGACGACTTCGGTACAGTGCGCACCGGCCGTGCCAACCCCGCACTGTTCCAGAAGGTGCTCGTGGACTACTACGGCACACCGACGCCCTTGCAGCAGCTTGCATCGATGGTCAATCAAGAGGCCCGTACCCTCCTCATCACGCCATTCGATAAGTCTGCGCTCAAAGACATCGAGAAGGCGATTGCCGGGGCCCACCACTTGGGCGCCAGCGTTGGCAACGATGGCAGCGTAATCCGTGCCACGCTGCCTGAACTGACTGAGGAACGCCGCAAGGATTTCGTCAAGATCGTTCGTGACAAGGCTGAGCAGGCTCGAGTATCGCTGCGCAACGTGCGTCGCAAAGCTAAAGATGACCTAGATGCCCTTACAGAGGTCGGCGAAGATGAGGTCGCTCGTGCAGAAAAGGAGCTCGAAGCGAGCACCAAAGCTCACGTAGACGCTATTGACGACGCCCTCAAGCGCAAAGAGTCCGAGCTACTCGAGGTCTAATGGTTTCCGAATTCGAAGCTCAGGTTCGGGCAACTAACGACAAGATCAACGCCCGCACAGGGCGTCCTTTGGCGATGGCACTCACTGTGGGGCTCGCGCTAGGTCTTTCGTTGTTGTTCAGCCTGATCTTCGTCAAAGAGCTCTACATGCTCTTTGCTGGGGTTCTCGTGGCATTCACGGCGTTCGAGTTGGCCAGCGCGCTTCGGTTCGCCGGGCTCAACATTCCGCGATTGCCCACTGTCATCGCCGCCGTCGCGGTCGTGCCGGCCTCGTTCTATTGGCTGGCCGAAGGGCAGTGGTACATCACTCTCGCAGGCATCGCCTTTGTCAGCGTGTGGAGACTCGTCTGGCTTGTTCGACCGAATCACCGCAGTTCCGTGCGGGCGGTGCTCAGGGATCTCGGAGCCGGCGTCTTCGTCATGCTCTACATCGCCTTCTTGGCGAGCTTCACTGTGCTTCTCACTGCGCAAGATGGCGGTCAGTGGTGGACGCTTGCGATGTTAATCGTCGTCGTCGTGAGCGACATCGGAGCCTACGCCAGCGGTCTTTCCTTTGGAAAACATCCGATGGCGCCCACCATTAGCCCTAACAAGACATGGGAAGGTTTTGCCGGAGCTGCGGTCGCATCGGTGGCTGCTGGAGTTCTGTTGGCACTCTTCATGATCGATCAGCCCGTCTGGGTCGGAATCATCTTTGGGCTCGTCATTCTCGGCACCGCCACAATGGGCGATCTCGCGGAGTCGCTCATCAAACGCGACTTAGGAATCAAAGACATCAGTACCTGGCTCCCGGGTCACGGAGGGTTCCTCGACCGCGTTGATTCATCGCTGCTGTCGGCCGCCGCCGGCTATGCGCTGTTTCTTATCTTCGCGTAAGGCACAATAGAACCGTGAGCACCACTTTTCCCCGCACCCGCAAGTCAAAGTTGGGCTACAGCGTTGACCAAGTCGAGGACTTCCTCGAGGAGGCTCGCAGCGCCTACACGTCTGAGCGAACCGAGGCTGCTGTGGTCTCGTCTCGCACCATCCGCAAGCTTGCTTTCGTCATGCAAAAGGGCGGATACTCACCGCTGCACGTTGATTCTGCTCTTGAGCGCCTAGAAGACGCCTTTGCCGCTCGAGAGCGTGACCGTTCGATTGCAGATCTCGGTGAAGCGGCGTGGTACGCCAATGCCCGTTCAGAGGCTCAAGAGATTCTCAATCGTCTAGCGCGCCACAACGGCAAAAAGTTTTCTCGCGCCAGCTCCTTCACGACGGGCTACGCGGTCAAAGACGTTGATGCGTTCGCAGATGAACTGGCCAACTACTTTCAACATGGCGCTACGCTCACAATTGAACGTGTACGCACCATCGCATTCCGCAGCACCAAGGGCGGTTATCGCGAGACACAGGTCGACTATTTACTCGACACCGTGATCGACGTCATGCTCGCTGTTCGCTAGTTCCCGCTGTTTTTTCAGGTCGGTGGGCTAATATCGCGAATACTGTGATGAGTAATTCGCGAACGACAATTCTCCGCGCTCGGGCAAAAAGCCAGAGTGCGGATATTTCTGGGCGCCACAAACGTTCCTCGTGGAGTCTGCGACTCTTTGCATCTCTGGTCAGTCTCGGGTTCGTCGCTACCCTCATGATGGCTGCCCCAGACCCGGTAAGCACGCTATCCGCCGCTAGTGTGCCGGTGAACTCGATCGAGCGCGCCGAAGTGCAGTCGATCACAGTCGCAGAAGGTTTCGTCAACGAAATTGCGCGTGACAAGTTGGCTGTGAAGGAGATCGTCGTCGAACCAGTGCTTCCTGCGGCGCCCGCTGCTCCAGCGGCAGGGGTTCCCGATCCTGGAACGGCTCAAGCGATCGCGAAGTCGATGCTTGCCGCGCGCGGCATGGGCACCGACCAATACAACTGTTTGGTCAGTCTGTGGAACCGCGAATCAGGCTGGAACGTCTACGCAATGAACTCATCAAGCGGCGCCTACGGAATCCCGCAGGCGCTTCCGGGCAGCAAGATGGCGACAGCCGGTGCTGACTGGGCCACAAACCCAGCAACACAGATCGCGTGGGGCCTCAGCTACATTGAAGGCCGATACGCTACGCCGTGTGGTGCCTGGGCGTATTCTGAAGACAACGGCTGGTACTAGATCCTCTCGATCGAACGCATAAGCTTGAGGCATGCCTCGTTCGAATCGCCCCCGCGGACGGCGTCGCCCCGACGATGACGATCGTGGTGACCTCAACCAAATGCTGTACGGTTCCCGGCGAACCGAGCACAAGTCAGACGGCGAATGGAATGTTCAGCCGGTCTCGTCAGGCAATGCGGTCAAAACCTATACCTGCCCCGGATGCTCTCAACCCATCTCTGCTGGGGCCTCACACACTGTTACGTGGCGTGCTGACGGCATCATGGGCGAAGCAGATGACCTCGCGGCGCGGCGCCATTGGCACCAGCACTGCTGGAAGATCAGATTGTGAGAGCTACCAGTGAGTGAAGCCATCAGAGGAGCTACCGAACTCCCAGCCAAGCGCGAACATATCGAGTTGGAGACGAGCGACGGGTTCACTCTCGTTGGCGAGCTTTCGTTGCCCGAGTCTGGCCATATCGCCGCGACTCTTGTCACGCTGCATCCGCTGCCGACGGCCGGCGGTTTCATGGATTCCCACATCATTCGTAAGGCAGCGGCACGTTTGCCTGCGTTGGCGGATGTCGCGGTGTTGCGGTTCAACTTTCGTGGAGTTACCTCGCCTCGGGGCACGTCAGAGGGCTCGTTTGGCGAAGGGTTGCTTGAGCAACACGATCTGACTGCTGCAATGGACTTCGTGCGCGAGCGCGGGCTGCCCAATGTGTGGCTAATGGGTTGGTCGTTCGGCACCGAAGTCACTCTCAAGTTTGGCCGCGAACATCCCATCACTGGAGCAATTTTGCTCTCACCGCCACTCCACCGAGCGAGCGCCGACGAGGTTGCTGCTTGGGCGGGCGATGAACGCCGTTTGGTCGCAATCATCCCGGAGCTTGACGACTATCTGCGTCCAGCGGAAGCAGCGAAACGCTTCGCTTCGGTGCCGGAACTTGAGTTCGTTGCTGTTGAAGGCGGAAAGCACCTCTGGGTGGGGGAGGCGCAGACCTACCGTGTGCTCAGCGAGATAGTTGCTCGACTAAACCCGATGGTGCTGCCATTGCCGCGCACCTGGCCTCCGGAGCCTGCACAGTCTCTCTAGGCAGGGTGCGGCGCAAATCGCCTAAAGATTCGCTTGGCGGGGAACGATGACCTGTTTGACGACAAGCAGGATCGCCGCGGCAACGGGGATAGCGATTAGTGCACCCAAGATGCCCAACAGCGTTCCACCGGCGAGGGCGGCGATGACCACGAGCGCACCGGGTACCTTTACGGCCTTACTCATAATGCGTGGGTTCAGCAGGTAGGCCTCAACCTGCATATAGATCAAGTAATAGATTCCGACGGCGATAACGCTGGGGGGACCGTTGAAAAGCAGTACCAGCAGGGTGATCACGATGGAGCCGCTGAGCGTTCCGATTAGCGGGATGAGCGACCCCAAGAAAGCGATGAACGCCAGCAGGGCTGAGTACTTGACCGGCATTCCGAACGCCGGGAAGATCCACGTCAGCACAATGAAGGACAGCAAGCCATTCACTAGAGCAAGTGATCCTTGGCCCATGACGTACCGGCCAACAGCGGTGCTGACCTGCTCAGCGAGATCGATGAACTTGGCCCGCTTCGTTGCCGGAACTAACTGGTAGATGCCCGACTTGATGTTGTTGATTGATGACACAAAGTAAATCGTGAGGATGAGCACGATGATTGCGCCCGTAATGCCCGTGGCGATTCCGATGCCGACCGCAAAAACGCCCCCACCGATAGTGGTGAAATCGAGTTCGGTTAGCCATGTGTTGAGACCGTCGAGCAGATCCTCAACGTTGAGCCACGGAAATGCTGTCTCAACGTTCTCCTTGATCGTTCCGTCAAAGAACGCCGTCACGAGCCGCGGAATCGCGCGAGACGCTGTGCGCACTTGCTCTGCGATCACCGGAACGATTGCGAAGACGAGGCCCGCAAAAACGCCGAGCACTCCGACGAGGACCGTGAGAATGGCCGTCCACCGGGGAAACTTCTTTGTCTCTAGCCACGTCACCAAGGGGTCGAGACCGAGCGCCAAGAACAGTGCAGCGCCGACGTAGGTAAGAATCGTCGCCAAGGAAATGATCGTCTGGCCGATACCGACCGCGACGAGCACACCCAGGCCGCCAAGAAGACCGAGGCGGAAAGGGTTGAGAATCTTCATTACGAGGCTCCGTCCAGCCTGAAGCGACGGGGTGTCAGGCTGCCCGCAATTCTAGATGCCCGCGGGCAGATTACCGGTCAACATCCTCGGCTTGGTTGAGAACTCCGCGCAGGTTTTCGAAGTAGCCGGCAACCGTTTCGCGCTCAGCCTTGATCTTGGCCAATCGCTCTTCGGCATCACTAACAAGCTCGCTCGAACGCTTTTCGGCGTCGTCGACGAGTGACTTGGCGCGTTGCTCGGCGTCGGCAAGTTCGCTAGCCGCGCGTTCGGATGCATTTGCCAGAATCGCCTTCGCTTCTGCCTGTGAGTCTGTGTTGAGCACTTCGGCCTCGTGGCGCTTGCTGTTCGCTTCTCGCACGGCCTCGCCCAGTTGGGCTTGGGCTTCCTCAAGGTAGTTTTGAGTCTGCGTCGAAGCTTCTTTGTGCTGGGCCAAGAACTCCTTCTCGGCTTCATCACGACGGGCCGCAAGCTCCTGCTCTAGTTCGATGCGGGCTGCTTCAGCTTCGCGCTCGATTGTGGTGCGCGTCTCGTCAAGCTGATGTTGAATGGATGCCCGAGTCGACTCGACTTCGCTGGCGAGCTCTGCACGCTGGCGTGCGATGTCTCGTTCGAGGTCTGCGGTTCGCTTCTGCACATCGTGAGCGAGGCTCGCGCGAGTTTCGGCGTCTTCTGCCTCCAGGGCGGTGCGCTTGCTGTCAATTTCAGCATCAAGATCGGCATGACGGCGAGCCATCTCTTCTTCGAGGCCTGCCGTTCCGGTCGCGATTTCTGCTTCAAGCTCGTTGCGTCGCGTCGTCATTTCGATTTCGAACTGGGCGCGTGCTGTTGTGCTCTCGTTCTCGAATGCGCTGTGAGCGGTAGTAATTTCTTCTTCAAGCCCTGCCCGGGTGGTGTCAACGTCGTCCTCGAGGGCTGCTCGCGTTGAGCTGACCTCCTTGGCGAGTGCGTTCTTGGTGGATATGACTTCGCGATCCAGCGCCTTCTTCTGGGCTGACAGATCTGCTGCGAGTTCACTGCGTGAAGTTTTGACGTGTGCCTCGAGTTCGGCGCGAGTTGTCGTCACCTCGTCGTCAAGTGCTGCCTTGGCTGTCGCAACTTCTTGCTCCAAGTTCGAGCGAGTTGTCGTCACTTCTTGCTCGAGCGCCGCTTGAGCAACCTTAACTTCTTGCTCAAGCGCAGTCTTGGTCGTCGTAACTTCTTGTTCGAGTGCCGATTTCGTGCTCGTTACTTCATGTTCAAGGGCCGCCTGTGCGGTAGCAACTTCGTCGTCGAGTGCTGCGCGGGTGGTTGTGACATCGCTGTCGAGTAGCGCTCGCGCTTCTCGCTCGTCTTGTTCCCACTGCTCGCGAGCCTCAGTAAGTTCACTCTCAAGCGCCGCACGCGCAGTGTGCACGTCTTTCTCAAGCTCGCTGCGTACGCTCGCGGCTTCAGACTCGACCGCAGCTCGTGTGGCGTCAGTCTCAGCCTCGAGCGCGGCGTAGGCGGCATCCAATTCGGCTTTCTGCTTTGTTCGAGCAGCGTTAGTTTCATTGGCAAGCTTCGTGTGGGCTGCCTTGGTCTCGTTGCCAAGCTTCGTGTGTGCAGCCTTAGTCTCGTTGACGAGGGTCTCGCGGGCGGTAGTCGTTTCTGCGTCCAACTCGGCGCGAGCCGTCTCAATCTCTCTCGCCAAATCGGTGCGTGCCTGTTCAACATCGCGCGCGAGGTCTTCACGTTGCTTCGTATTGTCGGCTTCGAAGGTAGCGCGGCCCAACTCGGCGTCGCGGGAAAGCGCTTCGGCAGCCTCGCGCGCCTCAGCCACTTCGGTTGCAGTGCTGGCGCGGAGTTCGGTCATCGCGCGCTCAGTTTCGGCACGCAGGGCGGCAGCTTCGCGCTTGGCTGAGGTGCGAGAATCCGCAGCTTCAGTAGCAACAGCGCCTCGAGTCGTAGCGGCTTCACGCGCTGCATCAGAGGTAAGTTGCGCGGCATCGTCACGAGCGCGGGAAATGAGGGCATCCGCTTCGGCCTGTGAGGCTTTGGCTAACGAATTAGCATCACGATTGGCATCAGCCAGGATGCGTTCTGACTCGCTCGTTGTCTCGTTGCGCAGGTTCGTGGTTTCCGACTGAACTGCCTTGCGCATCTTCTCAGCATCGATATCAGCTTGGCTGATCAGTTGAGTTGAGTGCTCTTCGGCGACCCGAAGCATGCTCTCCAGCTTGGAGCCAAGCCCGCTGTAAGTGGGGCTGCCCGTCTCGTCGAGTTCTGCCTGCAGATCTTCATTAACGGCGAGGAGTCGCTTCACCTCTTTGGTGGAAGAGGTGCGGTCGGCTTTGGCGGCGACAAGCTCGCGACGAAGTTCGCCAATTTGCTTGTCGACATCATCCTTCTTGTAGCCGCGCATTTCGGTGCCGAAATCAGTATCGTTGGCGGCCAAGACGTCTCCTCGAGGTCAGCGGAAAGGACCTTTAGAGTTTAGTGGTGCTGAGCGGCTAACTGTCATTCTGGTCTCGATGAGGGTTGGGCACTCAACGTTCTCCCAGTCAGTTCCCAGATGGCGGGCTAGGTGCCCACATGCCCATCCGCTATTCTGGAACGTCTTTGTTGTTGCCTACCCGCCTAGATCGGGCCCTCGACCTGCAGACCGTACTGAGGTTCCGCCAACGTGGCGAAGGGTTTCGTGACGTATGTCACTGTGGGCAGCGCGAAAGGAGAGATAGTGAGATTTGTTCTCGCGATAGTTAGTTTTATGCTCGCGGCCGTAATGATTGGCTTCGGAATCGCGCAGCAAACCATTCTTGCGACGCCTGACGAGGTCAATGTGTCGGCTGAAACAGAGGGTGCGGCGCCACTTACCGTCGTCGACGGTACTGCTTTTAACGCCCACTCGGGCAACCAGACCATCAGCGTTACTGGCCCGGGGCGCATCGTTGCCGCCTACGGCAGCACATCAGATGTGCTCGCATGGGTCGGAGACGCCAGCTACAACATGGTCACTGTCGACCCCGAGTCTGGTGACCTCGCTACCGAAACAATTCGCGGTAGCGAACAAGAAGTGCCCGATCCATATGACTCTGACCTTTGGTTCGAGAACTACACGGCAGATCACGAGCTTGCGCTAACTGTCAAAATTCCCACTGACGTGTCATTCATTTTGGCGGCCGACGGCGTAATGCCTGCTCCCAACTCAGTTTCGCTCTCATGGCCAATCGACAACACCACCCCGTGGGCAACGCCGTTGATCATGGGCGGCGCTGCCATCCTTTTGCTTGGTCTCATCTTCCTCATGTGGGCGGTGCATCACATGCGTCGCGCCGGCGGACCCCGTCGCAAACCGCAGACGATGCCCAAGGTTCCCAAGAAGCCTCGCTATAAGCCGTCAAAGCGTTCTGCGAAGGTCGGCGAAAGCACGACTCTCAATGCGACCAAACGCATCGCTGTTCCGGCAGTGCTGCTCAGTGCTCTCATCTTGAGCGGATGCACCGTCACGTCATCTTCCGACACGTCCGAAGGTGCGACCGGGCCGACCCCGACTCCCACCTCCACATCGGTGGGCAGCGAAACCCTGTCGCCAGCGGTATCAGTGCGGCAAGTGGAGAAGATTGTGGCCCGAGTGAGCGCTGTATCGCTTGAAGCGGATGAATCTAGCGACACTGACCTCATCGAGACCCGCTTTACCGAGGCAGCTCTTGAATACCGCCTTGCTAACTACAAGATGCGCGAGGCAGAC
Organism: Rhodoglobus aureus; assembly: GCF_039527955.1. Lineage (NCBI taxonomy): Bacteria > Bacillati > Actinomycetota > Actinomycetes > Micrococcales > Microbacteriaceae > Rhodoglobus > Rhodoglobus aureus. The sequence continues at coordinate 58,277 of NZ_BAAAKW010000026.1, forward strand.
AGCTCGATTGCCTCCCCGAATGCCATTCCTGACGGACCAGTGCAGTTGACTCTGCCGCAGCAGACCGATTCATGGCCACGCTCAGTGTTCACGATCATCCTTGATGAGACGGATAGCACTGTTGCGCCCATCGCGCTCTTCCTCGAGCAGGCATCACCTCGCGAGAACTATAAAGTCAGCTACTCGATGAACTTGGAACCCTCAGTGGTCTTCCCGGATGTAGCTGCAGCCAGCGTTGGAACGTCTCGACTTGCTGCAGACAGCGGTTTGCTGCGATCGTCGCCCACTGAAGTGGCCGTGGATTACGCCGAAATTCTTGAGCAGGATGTCGACAGCGACTCCTACCTTGACTTCGAGGCGGCAGGCGACAGCCTGCGGGTAAACGTCGGTCTCGCGGTAAAGAAGAAGGAGAAGGCTGAGCTTTCGAGCACAGCAACGCTCACCTACGGCCACGAACTTGGTTCAGCGGACCCCATCGCGATGGCGACCATCGATGCTGGAGCGATCGTTGCTGTTCACCTCTATGAAACGAAAGTGGCGAAGCCGAAAGAAGATGGCTCCGCGGTGACCTTTAGCGGTCAGACGAAAGCACTTTCGGGGATTTCTATTACGGAAACCGGCATCAAATCTACCTATGGCGATCAGCTACTCTTTTACGTTCCGGCAGCAGGTAGCGGAGAAAAGATCGTCCTGCTCGGATACACCCAAGGACTTGTTGCAGCATCGGAGTTGAATTGACAAACGCACCACTGAACGCCGCCACCTTGCGCGGAGCCGTCGACCTCACATCATTGGTCCGTCAGCACAACGAGCCCGTCGCTCCCGCGGCGACGGGAGAAACCGCACCCTCTGGTGGCTTCGCGACCAACGTGAACGATGCGTCGTTCACGCAGGTGCTTGAACTTTCGAACACTGTTCCGGTGATCGTGGAGTTCTTTGGTCAGGGCGTTGAGCCGGCGCTTGAACCAACGATCACTGCGTATGCGGGAAAATTTGCCCTCGTGACGGTTGACGCGACGAGCAACCCCCAGCTCGTGCAGGCATTCCAAGTGCAGCAGGTTCCGACCGTAGCTGCCGTGATCGGTGGGCGTCCCGTACAACTCTTTGCCGGTGTCATGGCCGAGAACGACCTCAAAGACGTTCTTGAGCAGGTATTGCAGCTCGCAGCAGAAAGCAACGTGGTCGGGACGCTTCCGGCGGGCGAAGCATCCGATGACGATGCCCAAGAACCTGTCGAAGAGCCGCTGCCGCCGTTGCACCAAGAGGCGTATGACGCGATCGCCGCTGGCGATTTTGCTACCGCTATCGAAAAGTACGAAACCGCGATTACGCAGAACCCTCGGGATCAGCAGGCTGTTGCCGGACTAGCTCAGGTCTCGCTGCTTGCTCGACTCGAGAACGAAACGGCAGACTCTGTGCGCAGCGCGGCCGCTCAAGATCCGACAAGTGTGAGCGCACAAATGGCTGTCGCTGATCTTGATGTGTCTGGTGGTCACCTGGGCGATGCGTTCGCTCGCTTGCTCGAGCTCTTTCCCTCTGCGGATGCAGACGGTAAGAACGCGATCCGCACGCGGATGCTCGACTACTTCGAGATCGCTGGCGCCGAAGACCCTCGGACCGTTGACGCTCGTCGTCGGTTGACGCTGCTGCTCTACTAACGCCGCACTCCGGTCACTGACTCAGGCTGCCACGGGCGATTGCAGAAATCGTTGCGCCGGTAGCCCGCACCAGGTCGCCGGGCGAAAGCTCGATATCGAATCCGCGCTTTCCGCCACTGACTAACACCGTGTCAAAGAGTTCGGCAGTTTCGTCGATGACGGTACGGTGAGCGGTTTTTTGGCCGATCGGGCTAATGCCTCCAACGACGTATCCAGTGCGCCGCTGGGCGAGGTGCGGGTCGGCCATGAGGGCCTTCTTGCCGTGAACGGCAGCGGCGAGAGCTTTGAGGTCGAGTTTTCCTGATACCGGAACAACGGCGACGACAAGGTGATCGTCCACGGCAACCATTAGCGTCTTGAATACTCGCTCGGGTTCGATTCCGAGCTCGCTCGCTGCCTCGAGGCCAAACTCAGTTGCCGTTGAGTGGTGATCATAGGGGTGGGTAGTAAACACGATTCCGAGCGAATCGAGCGCAACTGTTGCTGGGGTGCCGAGTGCCACTAGCGCGCACCGGCGTGCGTCAGAGACATGATCAAGTCGAAGCGAGGGTTCATGCGATCTAGAGTAATGACACGCGAGCACCGAATGGGAGTGCCCGTGAGAGTAGCGGAGCAACAGTGACTATCTATTTGGATCATGCGGCCACGACGCCGATGCGTCCTGCGGTGGTTGACGCATTCGCCGCGGCCCTCCCTGTCGTGGGTAATCCGTCGTCAATCCATTCGCAGGGACAATCCGCAAAACGGATGCTCGAGGAAGCCCGCGAAACGGTTGCGGCCAGTCTGGGCGCGGATTCTGTTGAGGTCACGTTCACATCCGGGGGAACTGAGGCCATCAACCTCGCGATCAAGGGCCTGTTCTGGGCCCGAAACTCTGGAGTGGTTGCCCGCCGACGTGTTTTGGTTGCACGAGCGGAACATCACGCCACGATCGACGCTGTGGAGTGGATGCGCGAGCACGATGGCGCAGTGTTGGACTGGATTCCTGTCGACAGCTTCGGTCGCGTCGACATCGACTATGTTCGCGAAGCGCTCGCGGATGACGTTGCCCTCATCACGATGCTCTGGGCCAATAACGAAGTAGGAACTTTGCAACCGGTTTCCGAGATTTCGGCGCTCGCCGCAGTGCATAGCGTTCCAGTGCACGTGGATGCCGTGTCTGCATTCGGTTATGTGCCGCTCGATTTTCACGCTGCGGGTGTCGCAGCGCTGAGTGTGTCAGCTCACAAGATTGGGGGACCGGTTGGGGTCGGCGCTCTCGTGATTGCGCGTTCTGCGACAGTAACGCCGTTGATTCACGGTGGCAATCAGCAGCGGGCGCGTTCGGGAACATTGGATGCTCCTGGCGCGGTCGCGTTCGCGGCTGCGGCGAGTGAGGCGACTCAGACTCTGGCCGATAGTGCTCAACGTCTGGTTGGGTTGCGAGACTCGCTGATCTCTGGTGTTCGTGCTGCTGTTCCTGAGGCTGTTCTCCGTGGTGATGCCGAAGACAGGTTGCCGGGCAACGTGCACTTCACGTTCCCCGGTTGCGAGGGTGATTCGTTGTTGTTCCTGCTCGATGTTGCCGGGTTTAGCGTGTCGACGGGATCGGCTTGCCAGGCCGGAGTTCCTGAGGCAAGCCATGTACTGCTCGCGATGGGGCTCGATGAGCCCACGGCACGGGGCGCACTCAGGATTTCGCTCGGGGAGACGACAACCGCCGACGAGATCGCGCAATTCGTTGAGGCCCTTCCGCGCGCGGTCACGCAGGCAACGGCTGCAGGGTATTCGAGCCGGGACACCATTCTGGGTCATTATCCCGGCGCTTAGCGCAGCCGCCGGTGTGACCGACCGAACACTGCTTGAGCGACTGGATGCGGTGGAACGCCGACTGGCGGCTGTCGAGAAGACCCTCACCGACATCCCGCAGTAGGAACTTGCCCAGCAACACGTCTCGTAGACTGATTTCATGAAGGTTTTAGCGGCTATGAGTGGCGGAGTGGACTCCGCGGTTGCTGCCGCGCGCGCAGTTGAGGCAGGGCACGAGGTTGTTGGGGTGCATTTGGCGCTGAGCCGGCAACCCGGAACCCTGCGCACTGGCGCTCGCGGTTGCTGCACGATTGAAGATTCGATGGATGCGCAGCGGGCGGCCAATATGATTGGCATCCCGTATTACGTGTGGGACTTCTCCGAGCGTTTCAAGCTCGATGTGGTGGATGATTTTATCGCCGAATATTCGGCAGGGCGCACCCCCAACCCGTGCATGCGCTGCAATGAGCGTATCAAGTTTGCCGCGCTCCTCGAGAAGGCTGTAGCCCTCGGCTTTGACGCTGTTGCTACCGGTCACTATGCCAACATCATCGAAGACGAGAATGGCAACCGCGAGCTTCACCGTGCTGCGGCTTGGGCGAAAGATCAGTCCTACGTGTTGGGCGTGCTCACCACTGAGCAGCTTGCGCACAGCATGTTCCCGCTGGGGGCTACGCCCTCGAAGGCGGAGATTCGTGCCGAGGCTGCTGAGCGTGGTTTCTCAGTAGCGAACAAGCCTGACTCTCACGACATTTGCTTCATCCCCGACGGCAACACTCGCGGGTGGCTGGCCGATAAGGTCGGCGCCGAGCAGGGCAAGATTCTTGACCGCAATGGCGACGTCCTAGGCAAGCACGAGGGCGCTGTCGCGTTCACGATCGGCCAGCGCAAGGGGCTCAACGTCGGTTACCCCACGGATGACGGCAAGCCCCGTTTCGTGTTGGAGATCCGTCCTAAGACCAACGAGGTTGTTGTCGGACCGCGCGAAGCTCTCGCACTCTCCGAAGTTGCCGGCACCAAATTTTCGTGGGCCGGCCTTGATCCGCTCGCGTCCGGATTCATCAACGAGCCTGGCGAGAGCTTCGAATGTCACGTACAGGTGCGTGCTCACTCTGACCCGATGCCGGCCACCGCTCGCATTGCTCCGGCTACTGAAGGGGTCGACAATGTGGGGGATGCGACCGGTCCCGAACTCATCGTGAGACCACATGAGCCACTCATTGGCGTCTCGCCGGGTCAGACTGCAGTGCTCTATGTTGGCACCAGAGTTCTGGGGCAGTGCACGATCGCCCGCACGGTTTCTGCAGTTCCGGCCGGGGCCAATGCTGCGCAATAGATTCTGATTTCTCTGGGGGTGCAGCTTTCGTCGTAGGCGCTGTTTACACTTGACTAGTGGCCAACAACACCGATAAAACCGGTTCAGCAAGCGAGTCTGGCGAACAGGTCGCCGAGACCACCGATCCGATTCTTGCCGCAGCGCGTGACGAAGTTGACGCGCTCACAACGCGCATCCTTGAGCTTCGCGATGCCTACTACGTGCGCGACGAGGTCCTCGTCGACGACGCCGAATACGATGGGCTGATTAGTCAGCTCGAGCAACTCGAGCGTGCGCATCCGGAGCTCCAGAGTCAAGACAGCCCTACCCAGCGCGTCGGCGGCCGAGCGGCAGCGCTTTTTGACCCCGTAGAGCACGTTGAGCGCATGCTTAGCCTCGACAATGTGTTTTCGCTTGACGAGTTTGCTGAGTGGGCGGCCAAGGTTCAGCGTGACTCTGCTCGTCACATCGATTTCTTGTGCGAACTGAAGATTGATGGTCTCGCGATCAATCTGCGCTACATCGATGGCGTGCTCGTGAGCGCGGCGACGCGAGGTGACGGTCGGGTTGGTGAAGACGTGACCGAGAACGTCGTGCGCGTTGAGGGTATCCCGCGCCGTTTGGCAGGTACCGGTCATCCGCCCATCGTTGAAGTTCGGGGAGAGGTATTTATCCCGCTCGAACTGTTCCGCGAACTCAATGCCGAGCAGACGCGCATTGGCGAGAAGGTTTTTGCGAATCCCCGTAACGCTGCTGCGGGCTCGCTTCGTCAAAAGTCTGAAGGCAAGTCAGAAGAAAAACTCGCCCATATGCGTCGCCGATTATCATCGTTGCGGATGCTCGTGCACGGTATTGGCGCGTGGGACGGCAGTCGCGCCGGGCAGGAGCCCCTTCGCAGCCAGAGCGAGATCTATGGAGTTCTAGCGACGTGGGGGCTGCCAACAAGTACCCATTTCAGGGTCGTCGATTCCGGCGAAAAAGCTGCCGACTTCATCCGATATTACGGTGAGCACCGCAACAGCGTTGAGCATGAGATTGACGGCATCGTCATTAAGGTAGATGAACTGGCGCTGCACGATGAACTCGGCGCTACCTCGCGCGCTCCGCGTTGGGCGATCGCGTACAAGTACCCGCCAGAGCAGGTCAACACCAAGCTTCTCGACATCGTGGTCGGTATCGGGCGCACTGGGCGGGCCACTCCTTACGCAGTAATGGAGCCGGCACTTGTCGCCGGATCAGTCGTGCGCCAAGCTACCTTGCACAATCAAGATGTCGTCAAACGCAAAGGTGTGCTGATCGGAGACACTGTCGTGTTGCGCAAAGCGGGGGACGTGATCCCAGAAATTCTCGGCCCGGTTGAAGAGCTACGCGATGGCAGCGAGTACGCCTTTGAGATGCCAAAGAACTGCCCAGAGTGCGGCACGCCGCTTCGCGCCATGAAAGAGGGCGACATTGATCTGCGCTGCCCGAATGCTCGCAGTTGCCCGGCACAAGTGCGTGGGCGCGTCGAGCACGCAGGCAGCAGAGGGGGCCTCGATATCGAGGTTCTTGGCGAGGTCGTGGCGAGAGCACTGACGCAACCCCAGTATCCAGAGGTTCCTCCGCTTATCAACGAAGCAGGGCTGTTCGACCTGACTGTCGAAGATTTGTTCCCCATCGTTGTTGCCGTGCGTGACTCAGAGACCGGCGAGGTCGTCACCAATGACGACGACAGTGAGCGCACAATCACTCCCTTCCGTCGTGCGCGCAAGGCTACTGGTGCCTCGGCAGATCCCGCGTTCGAGCCCGAAGCTACCGAGTTCGCCGGCGACGCGGATGCCGTTCCCTCGAGCAATGCGATAAAGCTCATCGCGAACCTGCAGGAGGCAAAAACTAAACCGCTGTGGCGACTCTTGGTTAGCCTCAGCATCCGCCATGTCGGTCCGGTGGCGGCACGTGCCCTTGCTGACTACTTTGGTTCACTCGACGCCATACGCTCGGCCACTCGTGAGCAACTCGCCGCCGTCGATGGTGTCGGGCAGATCATCGCTGACTCGGTTGGTGACTGGTTCGAGATCGATTGGCATCACGAGATCGTTTCTCGCTGGGCTGCCTCTGGCGTCCAGTGGTCGACACCCGGTCACCCCGGCCCAGGAGCTGCGCAGTCGAACGAAGGTCTGCTCGCGGGGCTCACGATCGTGGCAACGGGCAGTCTTGAGGGTTTCACACGGGAGGGCGCCCAAGAGGCGATCATCGCCGCCGGGGCAAAATCAGGATCAAGTGTGAGCAAAAAGACCGACTATGTGGCTGCTGGTCCGGGTGCTGGCTCCAAGCTCACCAAGGCAGAAGAATTGGGAATCCGAATTCTTGACGCCGCACAGTTCACAAGGCTCGTGAACGAGGGGCAGGCAGCTCTCGATGACTAGTCGCTGAACAACAAAAGTGAGCATTCGACCCCCGAACAGGGCAGTTTTGTCCTAGAGTTGCCCTAACGTGCTCGCGTGCGGGGATGGCATGCGGCAAACGTTATGAGGGGATTACCCGACGTTGCTATTGGAAATCGCAGTTGTTATCGCCACCTCGGTTGTCGGCTTGCCCGCTACCGAGGCCGCTGCTGTGCCCGCAGTAACTTTTCAATCCATTGTGACTAGCGACGCACCTCCCGTTTTTGTCGGCCCCGGCGCTGACCGTGGGGCAGGGGTATTCGCAGCCTCGGCATCCTTCGGCGCGCAAACGCTCTCAACGCTCGCACGCGTTCCCGCAGGCAACATCTCTCGATACTTTGAAACTCGACCGGCAGCGGTTGATCAACTTCTTGCTGAACAACCTCCCGCGCAAGAGGTTGCGCTGTGGTGGGGTGACCTTGATTCCGACCGTCAAAGCGCGCTCGAAATCGCCTCTCCCCAGCTGGTAGGCAACCTTGAAGGTGTTCCGTACGCGATTCGCGATATGAGCAACCGCACAATGCTCAGCCAAACGATTTCTGAACTGACCACACTGATGGATTCGGATGCCGGTCGGGCTGTACAGCTAGATGCTTTTCAGCAGCTGAACATGCTGTCGTCAATTTCAGGGGCCCTTGTCTACGACAGCGCTGAACCACAGCGAACCCTCGTGACACTCGACGTTGCGGGTCAAGGCCGCGCTGCGATTGTTTTGGGTGACCTGAACAAAGCGGACTACGTGAGTTTCTTGGTTCCGGGTATGTTCTTCACCATCCAAGGCCAGATGTCGTACTGGGTTGATGCTGCGAATGAGTTGCAAAGCCAGCAGCAGCTCTGGCTCGATTACTTTGAATCAGGGTCTGTATTCGTTCAGAACAAGTCAGTCGCTACGGTTGCCTGGATCGGCTATGACACGCCCAACCTGACAAACGTTGGCGCGATCGACAACGCTGATCAGGGGAGGGACACACTCGCTGGAGCAATCCTTGGTCTGCAGGCGGGGCGTGGAGCGGACCAGCCCTATATTTCGGTGGTTGCTCATTCCTACGGGACGACCGCTGCGATGATGGCGTTGTCGGAGTACAGCTTCAACATCGATGCACTGGCCCTAGTTGGTTCCCCAGGGAGCCCTGCGGAGTCGGTCGCTGATTTGAATGTTCGCGACGGCAACGTTTTTGTGGGAGAAGCTGCGTGGGATCCCATCCCCAACAGCTCTTATTTTGGTCCAGACCCGGGAGCGGAGTCATTCGGCGCCAAGTCGTTGGGCGTGAGCGGCGACTTCGACGTCATCATGAAGAAACCCCTTACCGCCTCCGTTGGCCACAACGAATACTTCACACCGGGGAGCGAGGCGATGCGCAACTTCGCGCTGATCTGCATCGACCGAGGCGACCTCGTAATGCCTGAGGGCGAGCCGCTTGTTCAGCGCGCGCTAGCAGTGCCTGCGCCTCGACGGGGCTAATGGGCTCACGCACGGCTCACCGCATCCGTTGAGACCGCAAATGCGCCGTCGTTGTGCTCTGCAACTCGGCCGAGAGTGTTGAAGCTCGCGCGCTGTCGCTCCTTGCTGCTCGCTAAGCCGAATACACTTGTACGGTTCCCTGTCTGAATCCCATCTTCGGAGCTCCATGACTGACACCAATCCCGGTGCGATCACTAGCGAAGTAGTCACACACTTGGCCTCGCTCGCGCGCATCGCTCTCACCGCAGACGAAATCGAGAAGCTCACTGGCGAGCTCGGCGCAATCGTCGACTCCGTTGCCAAGGTCAGCGAAGTCGCCACCGATGACGTTCCCGCAACGAGCCACCCGATTCCGCTCAGCAACGTCTTCCGTGCTGATGTTCCCGGCGTCACGCTCACCACAGAGCAGGCGCTGGCAGGGGCACCCGAGCACGATGGTTCACGTTTTGCGGTTAGCGCGATTCTGGGAGAAGAGCAGTAATGGCGGATCTGAACGACCTCACCCGTATTTCGGCATCCGACTTGGCTAGCAAGCTGAGCTCGGGCGAAGTGTCGTCGGTCGAAGCAACCCAGGCGCACCTCGACCGTATCGCCTCGGTTGATGGCAAGGTCAATGCGTTCCTTCACGTGTCGACGGATGCTCTCGCCAACGCCAAGCGCATTGATGAGCGCCGCGCAGCAGGGGAGTCGCTCGGCGAGCTCGCCGGTGTGCCTGTCGCTGTCAAAGATGTGCTCTGCACGATCGACATGCCGACCACGGCAGGGTCCAAGATTCTTGAAGGCTGGGTTCCGCCTTACGACGCTACGACGGTTGCGAAGTTGCGTATGGCTGGCCTGATCCCGCTCGGTAAGACCAACATGGACGAGTTCGCCATGGGATCGTCGACTGAGCACTCCGCGTACGGCCCGACGAAGAACCCGTGGAATCTTGACCGTATCCCCGGCGGATCCGGTGGCGGTTCGGCTGCTGCAGTCTCCGCATTCGAAGCCCCGCTTGCTCTCGGGTCTGACACGGGCGGATCAATTCGCCAGCCGGCATCTCTCACCGGTTCGGTTGGCGTGAAGCCCACCTACGGTGGAGTTTCTCGCTACGGTGCGATCGCTTTGGCTTCGTCGCTCGACCAGGTAGGGCCCGTATCGCGCACCGTTCTTGATTCGGCGTTGTTACACGATGTCATCGGCGGGCACGACCCGCGCGACTCCACCTCGCTCAACGAGCAGTGGCCGTCGTTTGCAGCTGCCGCTCGTGCGGGTGCCGCTGCCGAGAGCCTCAAGGGTCTTCGCGTCGGCGTTATCAAGCAGCTCGATAGTCCAGGCTTCCAAGCTGGTGTGTCGCAGCGTTTCCACGAAGCGCTGCAGTTGCTCACCGAGTTTGGTGCAGAGATTGTTGAAGTGGATGCTCCGCACTTCGAGTATGCCGTCGAGGCGTATTACCTCATCCTTCCGGCCGAAGCCTCGAGCAACCTCGCGAAGTTCGACTCCGTTCGTTTCGGGCTCCGTGTGACGCCTGAGGGTGGCGGAACCGTCGAAGACGTTATGGCTGCAACTCGTGAGGCCGGTTTCGGCGCTGAGGTCAAGCGCCGCATCATCCTAGGCACCTACGCGCTCAGCGCTGGCTACTACGACGCGTACTACGGCAGCGCCCAGAAGGTGCGCACGCTCATCCAGCGCGACTTTGCTGCTGCCTTCGAGAAGGCAGATGTACTCGTTTCGCCGTCGGCGCCGACCACGGCGTTCAAGCTCGGTGAGAAGCTCGATGACCCGATGGCGATGTACCTCAACGATGTCACGACCATTCCGGCAAACCTTGCCGGAATCCCCGGAATGGGCTTGCCAATGGGGCTCGCACCCGAGGATGGTTTGCCAACCGGTTTCCAGATCATGGCTCCTGCTCGCGGTGATGCTCGACTGTACGAGCTCGGCGCAACGTTGGAGCGTCTGCTTGAACAGCAGTGGGGTCACACCCTGCCCAGCCAGGTTCCGTCGCTCGGCTAAGCGCTGGTGCTGGCCGACGGCTTCTGATCGACCGCCACCGGTCGATAGCTACTTGTCTTCTTCGGCTTGCCGTTCGCGGTAGGCGATTTGATTCATCCGGTTTCCGCATCGGATGCTGCAAAAACGGCGTGATCCGTTACGCGAAAGATCGGCCATGAGGCCTTCGCAATCAGGGGCTTCGCAGCGGCGCAGGCGCCACATGGTGTCAGAACGCACGACATCGACGAGGGCGAGCCCGACTTCGGATTGAACACGTTCGGCGAGCGGCGCGTCGGGAGAGTTGGCGTGTAGGTGCCAGTCGAGGTCGTCGTGGCGCGCCAAAAACGGGAGTGCGTTCGCTTCGGCGAGCATGGCGTTAATCTCGGCGGCTGCATCGTCTCGGATGAGCCTCCAGACGCCGCGGATGCGCTCGCGAGCGGCGCGTAACTCGCCGAGTTCGATGTCGTTGCGGTCAATGCGCCCGGTGTACCGAAACTTCAGGACCATCGCATAGACGTCGTCGATTGTAGAGAGCTCATCGAGACCACTTCGGCTTGCAAGTGGATGGGTGTTTCCAATGAAAACGGCGAACTCGAGGCTCGCGATCGTGTCAGGGGCAAAATGCAATTTGACTCCTTATTTGTTTCGAGACTAGCGTCAGCAGAAATACTCGTCAATCTCGTTCAAAGCAGCCACAAATGAAGCGCTCAACCACGACCCTCGGAATGCTCATCGCGCTCGTCGCCGCAGCCAGCTTCGGTCTCTCCGGCGCGCTCATTAAGCCGGTGCTCGAAGCAGGCTGGAGTCCCGCTGCCGCAGTGACACTGCGCGTACTCATCGGTGGAACCGTGCTCGCGCCCTTCGCGATTGTGGCCCTCAAAAGTCGCTGGATCGCGCTCTGGTACGCCCGCAGCCGCATCCTGCTCATGGCCATCATCGGGGTCTCGGCCACTCAACTCGTCTATTTCGCGGCTGTCGAGCGCATCCCGGTCGGCATCGCGATCCTCCTCGAATATATGGCGCCGTTGCTGCTTGTTGCCTTTGCGTGGGTAACGACTCGGCGCGTGCCTAAGCCTGTCGTTCTGATTGGCTCTGTTGTCGCGCTCGGCGGACTCATTCTCGTGGTGTCTCCCGAGGGTTCGGGAGTACTCGACCCGATCGGGATCCTCTTCGGTGCCAGCGCTGCTATTGGTGCAGCCGTGTACTACGTCGTGGCGGCGCGCTCCAGCGAGGGCCTTCCGGCGGTTGCGCTTGCATCAGCCGGGCTACTGATCGGCGGAATCCTCCTTGGCCTTGTCGGGCTGATTGGTCTCGTTCCCTTCGACATGCCGATGGTGGAGGTCACAGTGCTCGGTTTTGTGGCTCCGTGGTGGGTTCCACTGCTCATCGTGGGTATCGTCGCGACGGGCATCGCGTATTCGACGAGCATTATGGCTAGCGAGATGCTCGGTTCCCGACTCGCGTCTTTCGTCGGATTGCTCGAGGTTGTTACGGCCGCGATCTACGCGTGGCTTCTGCTCGGCGAGAACCTTTCGGTGACGCAGTTCATTGGGGGAGCGCTGATTTTGGCGGGTATCGCGTTCGTGCGATCGGAGCGATCTGAGGAGATTGGCGACTTCACGATTGAGGCTGAGGCTTTCCCGAGCGATGGGGATGAACCAATTTTGGCGCCAGCATCCGCGCCGCTCGAACCGGGTACCGATACGGTGCCGTTGCGCCACGTACAATCATCGGGTGGCTAAAGCTGAATTGATGGACTACGACAAAGCACTCGAACTATTTGAGCCGACGCTCGGTTTCGAGGTGCATGTTGAGTTGAACACCCAGACCAAGATGTTTTCGGATGCGCCGAACCCGGCAGCGTCGGGCGCAGAGCATGCTGAACCGAACACCATGATCACTCCGGTGGATCTCGGTTTGCCCGGCAGCTTGCCAGTCGTCAACGAAGAGGCGATCAAGTATTCGATCTCGCTTGGCCTTGCGCTGGGTTGCCAGATTGCACCCAGTTCACGCTTCGCCCGCAAAAACTATTTCTACCCTGACTTGGCGAAGAACTACCAGATCAGCCAGTTTGATGAGCCGATCGCCTTTGAGGGTTCGGTCGACATCGAGCTCGAGAGCGGCCGCACGATCACGATCCCGATCGAGCGTGCGCATATGGAAGAAGACGCAGGCAAGCTCACCCACGTTGGTGGCGCTACCGGTCGCATCCAGGGCGCTGAGTATTCGCTCGTTGACTACAACCGTGCTGGTGTTCCGCTGGTCGAGATTGTCACGCACATGATCACGGGCACCGAGGCGGATGCTCCCGAGGTTGGCAAGGCGTATGTGTCGGCGATTCGCGACATCGTTCGTTCGTTGGGCATTTCCGAGGCTCGCATGGAGCGCGGCAACTTGCGTTGTGATGCCAACATTTCGTTGAGCCCTCGTGGTTCCGGAAAACTCGGTACGCGCACCGAGACCAAGAATGTGAACTCGATGCGCAGTGTTGAGCGTGCAGTTCGTTACGAAATCCAGCGCCAGGCTGCGATTTTGCAGAAGGGTGGCACGATCACTCAGGAGACGCGTCACTGGCACGAAGACACCGGTGTCACGAGTGCTGGTCGCCCTAAGAGCGACGCAGATGACTACCGCTACTTCCCCGAGCCTGACCTGCTGCCCGTTGAGCCTTCGCTCGCGTTGATTGACGAGCTGCGTGCGGCACTTCCGGAGCCTCCTGCCGAGCGTCGTCGTCGCCTTCAGGCGGCGTGGGGATTCACTGATCTTGAGTTCCGCGATGTCAACAATGCCGGTCTGTTTAGCGAGATTGAGGCAACTATTGAGGCCGGTACTACGGCCGCTCAGGCGCGCAAGTGGTGGACGGGCGAGATCGCTCGACTGGCCAACATCCAAAGTGCAGACCCGAGCTCGTTGATTACCCCAGTGGATGTCGCGGCTCTCGTTTCGCTCATTAACGATGGTGTTCTCAACGACAGCTTGGCGCGCCAGGTTCTCGAGGGCGTCATTGCCGGCGAGGGATCACCGGCTGACGTGGTTGAGAGCCGTGGACTCAAGTTGGTCTCGGATGACGGCCCGCTCATCGCCGCTATCGACGAGGCACTCGCGGCTCAACCTGATGTCCTCGCGAAGATTCGCGATGGCAAGGTGCAGGCTGCTGGTGCAGTTATTGGTGCAGTAATGAAGGCGATGAAGGGCCAGGCTGACGCCGCTCGCGTGCGTGAACTGGTCTTGGAGCGCGCCGCAGCCGAATAACTGGGCTCGGCACTGCTCGAGCGTCGGTTGTAGGCAGTACCGTTGGTGTCATGTCTGAATCTGCTGCACTCGTTGTTGAAGTCCATGTTCCTCTCACCCCTGACGCCAATGCGGCAGAGGGCGAGACGCGTTTTCCGTGGATTGAAGCTCTTGTTGAGTTCACGACCGAGCTTGACGAAGCTGGCGATATTTTCGTTGTCGAAGAGGGCGATGTCTTCAACGATGCCTATGTCATTGTGATCACGGGTGCAGACGAGTCAACTCTCACGGGAATCGCGAATCGGGTCGCTAATCTGCCCGGAATCCCCACCGGTGTGTTCGCTATGGTCACCGATGCAGATGCTGAAGAGCTCGGTCAGGGCACCATGATTGAGATTTCCTAGCTACCTGCTAGCGTGATTCACCGCTGCTAAGTACCGTCCACATGACCAGCAAGATCCCGCTTGGCGCCCAGTCCGCTCCGACGAGCGTTATCGCTCCAGAATTAGTGTGGACCACAATTGGTGCGTTCGCGCTCATTTTCTTGGGCGCGTTCGAGACGCTAGCGGTGACCACGATCATGCCGACAATTAGTCGCGATCTCGATGGTCAGTCGCTCTACTCGGTCGCCTTTTCGAGCACTTTGGCTGCGAGCGTGATTGGGATGGTGTTGGCCGGGCGATGGTCTGACCGCACGGGTCCTGCACGGCCTTTGATTGCGGCTATGGCCGTTTTTACGGTCGGACTGCTCGTCGCCGGTCTTGCTGGCACGATGGGCATTTTTATTGTTGGCCGGTTTTTGCAGGGGCTGGGCTCTGGCGCATTGATCGTTGCCCTCTATGTGGTGGTCGCGCGGCTCTATCCGTCAGCTCTTCACCCGAAAATCTTCGGACTATTCGCCTCAGCCTGGGTGCTGCCCTCGTTGATCGGGCCTCCACTGGCCGGTGTCGTTGCGGAGCAGGTGAGTTGGCACTGGGTGTTCTTCGGTGTCGTGGTTCTGGTCGCGGGTGCCGCTGGCGCAATTCTTCCGGCGCTGCGTCTCTTGTTGAGTCGGCCGGCATTGGCGGTCCAACATACTTCGGGTCGTGGGGCGATTGTCTGGGCTCTGGTGGTGGCACTGGCCGTGATGGGGATCAGTTTGGGTGGGGAGCGCGAGGGAGCGTTGGCCTGGCCGTTAGCTCTCGGAGCATTCGTGGTCGCTATTGTTTCCCTGCGGCCGTTGCTTCCTGCCGGTGCACTCACGTTTCATCGAGGACTTCCCGCCACGATCATGCTTCGTGGGTTGTTCGCCGCTGCATTCTTTTCGACGGAGGTCTATCTCCCGTATCTGCTCAACGAGCGCTACGGCCTTCCCCCGTGGCTTGCCGGGCTCATCCTCACTGTTGGGGCGGTCTCGTGGGCGGCGGGCTCGGCGTTGCAGGGCCGATTGAGTGACGATGTCGCGCACGCGAAGGTCGTTGGGGTTGGCGCCCTGCTGCTGAGCATCGGAATCGCAACTCAATTCATCACCGCCTACTTCTCGCTCTCGGTGTGGGTCGCGGCAGCGGGGTGGCTGGTAGCGGGGGCTGGAATGGGCATCACCTATCCGCGGATTTCAACGCTCGTGCTTGCGCACTCCACCGGCCGTGATCAAGGGTTCAATAGTGCTGCGCTATCGATTGCGGATGCCGCGGGTGGCGCCATCGCGATCGCGTTCGGCGGTCTTGTCTTCAGTGCCTCCGGTGGGCTCGAGCGCGGTGCTGGCTTTGTCGCGGCGCTTGCTCTTGCCACTGTTTTTGCTCTCAGCGCCATTCTGATTGCGGCGCGAGTGCGAACGAAACCACTCTAATCCAGCGCACTTTTGGCGCGCTAGTCAGCGCATTGTTAAGAAGTGTGTCGGGCTGTTACGTCACACTCGAACACGGTTTGCGGAATGCGATTACCGTCGCCGCATGACACTCCTTGCTAACGAAACCTCGACCATCGATCTCGTCGCAGAGCGCGCTAGCCGCTTGACTGCTGCCGGCCAAGCCTGGAACTCGCGAATCGCAGCCAAGCCCGCATCCGCGGACCTCACCTACACGGTCGCTGGTGAAGGAGAAGGCTCCGTCGGCACTGTTCTGAAGGCCGGCAATCATGTCTTCCGTATCGACGAACCTGAGGGCCTCGCGGGCGACGACGTGGCTGCAAGCCCTGTCGAGATCGCGCTCGGCGCGTTGATCGCGTGCCAGGTAGTCGTCTTCCGTCTCTATGCGCAGGCGCTCGACATCCGTGTTGACGACATTTCCGTTGTCGCTGAAGGTGACCTCGATGTTCGCGGTCTGTTCGGCATTGACGAGAACGTTCGCAATGGCTTCAGCGCGATTCGCCTGAACACCACAATCACGGGTCCAGAAACCCAGGAGCGCTACGACGAACTTCGCGAAGCCGTTGACGCGCACTGCCCTGTATTGGATCTGTTCGCGAACCCTACTCCCGTCACGACTCGCGTTGTCAAGGGCTAACACTGAGTGCCGCGAGCGTAGAGCACCACTAGCGAGCAGACTACCCTCGGGGCTATGAAGCCGTCGTTTGAGTTCAGTTCAGCGTTGACCGAATGGGATGCAAAGCCGAACGTGTTCTTTTTGCAGGTGCCGCCGGATGTTGGCGCCAACGTTCGCGATGTGCCAACACCTCCGCGGGGGTTCGGCTCGGTCGCGGTGGTAGTGACGATCGGAGGCTCAATCTGGAGCACGTCGATCTTTCCCAGCAGCAGCCACGACGGCTTCTCGTTGCCCGTCAAGGCTGCCGTGCGTCGCGCAGAGGGCATCGATGCGGGCGATACGGTCAGCGCGACCATACAGCTCGTCTAAGCATCGCTGACGGCCGCTGGGGCCGTCTCACACACGGCTCTGGCACGCTAAGCGGGCCAGACGCCGATGATGAGCGCCATCACTACGAGGGTGACCAGTTCGTGGCTGATATTCAGAACGGTGAGGCCGTTCGGCCGGCCATCAAACTGGTCGTGGGTGATGAACCGCGCTGCCGTGAATCCCGCCCACAGAATGATGCTCGTGAAGAGGGTGTTTACGAAGAAGCTGCCTCCGTAGAAGTCGAACGCAATGAAGGCTGCACCAGCGAGAACCCAGGCGGTAATGAAGCTCACGATGACGGTAACGACAAGGGGGCGTACTGCGTCCGAAGTCTTGCCACTGGGGGTGACGTTCGCGGCTTTCATCCAGTAATTGCCGAACACTCGGGGCGAATACCAGATGGTGCCGACGATCATGCTCGACAAGGTCGCGAGAATTACGGCGATGTAGTTGATTTCGGGAACCATCACAACCTCCAGTGAGTGTGGGTGCCCAGAATCCTACTCCGCCGGTTTCTAGCCGGTGATGCCTTCCTCAAAGTTCTGGATCGGGTCGTACCATCCCTGTTCGATCACGAAGCTTTGGAACTGCTTGTCGAGTCCGAGAATCACGGCGACTCCCACGAGGATCAGGGCGATGCCGACAACTCGTTTGAACGCGCCGTTGGGGTTGGCGAGCCAGCCCAGTTTGCGGGCAAATGCTTGGCCCAGAAATGCGATGAGGAGCAAGGCAATCGCAAGACCGGCTGAGTAAACGACGATGTAGAGCAATCCCTCGCTGAAGGACACCGGCAATACGGTGGCCAAGATCAAAGCGTAGGTGGGGGAGCAGCTGCTGAATGTCGGCCCGAGCGCAGCTCCCAGCATTACGTCACCGCCGAGGCCGCCTCGCGAATACGACCGGTTCATCAGCGCATTGGCGCGATTCTGGATACCCGTCGCCAGCATGAAGCGTTCCCAGAGTGAGGGGAACAGGAGCGTGAGACCAAAGATGAGGAGGATGCCGCCGGCAATGATTTGCCAGACGAGTTGAGGAACACCGAGCAGTGCGGTCGTTGCTTTGAGCAGCAACGTGAAGACAATTACTGACACTGCGAGGCTGAGCGCGATGACGACGGGTCGATACCATTGGCGCTCGGCAACCGCGGCATCACTGCTCGTTCGTGCCATTGACCCGCCGACAATCACGGGAAGTAGAGGGAGAACGCAGGGAGCGGCAACCGTGAGCACTCCCGCAACGAATGAGAGCAGAATCAGGCTGAGCATCGCGGCCTAGAGAAGTGCGTCGAGAGCAGTCTGAAGCGTGGGATCTGCGTAGGCAACGTAGTTGTCCTGGAGTTTCTCCCCGCTCGAATCGACTTCAACAAAGCTGGTTTGCTGCGTCACGCCGTATTGCGCGCGAAGATCCTGATTGGAGTCGTAGTCAACCTTCACGATCGTGACACCCGAAGGAACTCCCTCAGCCTCAATGTCGCCCTCCATCGAGACGCATTGTGGGCACCAAGGAGCGTGGAAGAACAAGAAAATGCGGCCCTCTGCATCGGCAATTGCGGCGGGGCTGTAGTCAACGTAGGCGCCGCCTCCGTCGTTTTCGACACTCCCAGTGCTTGCGCTATCGGAGCTTCCCGACAAGGAACTCGAATCTGCAGAGTTGTCTGGGCTCTGTGCTGTGCCGATCGAAATGGCAGCAACTGCGCCAATGACAACAACGGCAAGAGCAATGACGATCGCAAGAATTCGCTTGTTCATGCTGACCAGTAACCCGTGGAGCCGCACATTTGTTCCGCTGCTAGCTCAATTCCCGGACTATACCCAGACTTCAGCTTTGTGGGAGAAGAGTTTAAGATCTCCGAAAGTAAGCGCACCGGTGAAGCGCGCTCGCGTATAAGGCAACAAAACCATCAGCGCTGCTCCAGCACGGTGCTCTATCCGAACCTCAATAGCGTCCGTCTTCTGTGCGGCGAGCCGTGTGTTTGAGACGATCGCGCTGCAGCGGGAGATGTTGGCCATCTGACGGAGTTGAGTCACCGTCTGGTCCAAGAGCGCTTGAGCGTTGAGATGCTTTTTGCGCAGAGCGTCATCCGCTGTCATCTCTAATACTCGCCCGCTCCCATCGGTCATGAGCGCGAAGGTCATGAACTCGCTGGCGTGGCCAAGATAGGTTCTGGCCACATGAAGAGCGGAGTCGAGAATTCGATCAACGTCGGCCTGTTCGTCGGCGTTGAGCGCGTCCCTCCACGATTGCATATCCAAACCGTAGCGACCCCAATGCCCGCTTGTCCCACTAAGCGGCCAAATCACCCGCGTTTTGGTGTCAAAAGCCGTGCGAGCGCTTTGAGTGCTTTTGGGGCGTTTCTCGACGGGTTTAGTGACGCTGCGCTAACGTCTAACCATGCAAAAAGCGCAGCTCACCAGTGCACAACGTAGCTATTGCCCTGTCGCTGGAGCAGTGGGGCATGTGCTGTTCTCCCTTGGCTGGTTCCTGTTGGGGGTTGTGGCGCTTGGCGGCGGGATTACTCTTCTGCTCGGCGGAACCGCGCAGGGCGTGACTGGTCTGTTCGGAGATATCCCCGCGCTGAAGGACTTCTTGAGCTACGCCGTTGGCGTCACTGACACCAACGTCGCTGGCCCGGTGTTTCTCGGTCCGGTAGTCGGCATCGTCGGTTCCCTGATTGTCGGCGCTCTTGTGTGGTGGTGGATGACGTGGTCGCGTCGCGGATCAGCATCCAATTTTGCTGGAGTCACGGCCACAGCATCGGCAACTGCTGTAACGCCTCCGCGCGGCTGATCAGGGAGCTTGCCATGGTTGAACGTGAACGAATCGAGACGCTGATTATTCTTGGCGCTGGGGGAGACCTCACCTCGCGCCTGCTGTTGCCGGGGCTGGCGTCGTTCTTGGCGAGCGATGAGGCACAGAGTCTGACTCTTATCGGCGTTGATCGACAGGAAATGGATAACGCCGCCTGGCGGCGCCGAGTCGCCAAGTCTTTCGCGAGTCAGCAGTCAGCCGCCTCAGACAAGATTGTTAGCGCCGCACGCTACCTGCAGGCCGATGTGACCGATGCTGCCCAGTTGCAGGATGTTCTCGCCAAAGCTTCGGGGAGAATTGCTCTGTACTTCGCCCTTCCCCCTGCAATCACTCACAAGGTGTGCAGCGCGCTGGCGAATGAGGAGTTGCCTGAGGGCATTGTCTTCGCACTCGAAAAGCCTTTCGGTACCGACGAGACGAGCGCTCGCAGTCTGAACCGGATGCTAGAGAAGATCTTGCCAGAGGAACAGATCTTTAGAGTTGACCACTTTTTGGGCAAGTCGACTGTTCTCAACCTGTTGGGGCTCCGTTTCGCTAACCGTGTCTTCGAACCGCTTTTGGGGGCACCGAACGTTGCGAAGGTTGAACTTATCTTTGATGAGCCTCTCGCGCTTGAGGGTCGCGCTGGCTATTACGACCGTGCAGGAGCGGTTGTCGACATGATTCAAAGCCACCTGTTGCTTGTACTCGCGTTGACCGCGATGGAACCTCCGGCGAGCGTCGATTCCGAAGATCTCCGCGGGGCGATGGCTCAAGTGTTGCGGGCGACCAGGGTGCAAACCGAAGATGGCGCGTGCGCTCGTCGTGCACGCTACACAGCCGGCACTATTGGCGATCGGGAGTTACCCGCGTACGCCGATGAAGACGGTGTTGACGCCGAGCTCGGCACGGAAACTCTTGCGGAAGTGACGGTTGAGATTGATAACTGGCGGTGGGCCGGGGTTCCCTTCGTGTTGCGGTCGGGCAAGGCGATTGGGGAGGCACGTCAAGACATTGTCATTACTTTCGCAGCCGTGCCTCACTTGCCTCGAGGTCTCACCGGTATGGCTGAGCCCGCCCAACTCACAATCTCGATTAAGCCGGCAACCCTCGAACTCGATCTCATCATCAATGGTGAGGGCGACCCGTTCTCCCTCGACCGCACCAAGCTCACAACAACTCTCGGAGACCCCGCCATGAGCGCCTATGGCGAAGTGATTGCTTCGCTCATTGATGGCGATCCGGCGTTGTCTGTGCGTGGTGACGTGGCCGAGCAGTGCTGGAGGATTGTCACTCCAGTAGTCGAAGCTTTTCGAGAAAACCGAGTGCCCCTCGATGAATATCCGGCTGGCTCGCAGGGCCCTACGCGTTGGAGCACAGCGTGAGGGGGCGGCGGGGTCGCGGCGTCAGCGCGTCCGCTGACGCTCTCGTGCGATCTAACGCGCAGCAGGCCTACGAAATCTCTGGGCCGTTGGATCCCACAAGGTTTTATCCCCGCTTCGGCCCGCTTCCCGCGGTTATTGAGGTGCGTGAGCAATCGGGCGAGTGGGACACCGTCGGACGTACCCGCATGCTCATGCTTTCCGATGGCGGCCATGTCATCGAAACAATTACTGACACAGAGGTGCCGGCGCTCTTTGCCTACGAGTTGAGTGAGTTCCAGAGACTGTTCGGAACGCTGGTGTCGGGTGCTCGTGCCGAGTGGCGCTTTGAACCCCGTCAGAGTGGGTCACTCATCCGCTGGAGCTATACGTTCTTTGCCCGTCCAGCTCGTGGCTGGATCGTCTGGCTGGTTGTCAGGCTCTGGTGGGCGCGGTACATGCGCCACGTGTTGCCTCAGATTGCGAGAGAGATCGATCACCGTGCTGCCAGCTAGAAATCGAGCTGAAGCGAACGAGTAACGGCTGCAGTTACCGAATCGTTGTCATTTTCGGGGCCGTTCACACTCCACACGCACCCTTCTCACAACTGGCACAAAGATGCGCTTGTGAGAATGTCACTATGTTCCGATCGAGATTCGTAGTAGCGGTGTGCGCCGCGCTCTACTTTGCCGCACTGGCGAGTCTCGCATTCGTGAACGCTCCAGGTTCCAACGGCCGGCTCTGGGTGTGGACCACGCTCGCCTTCATCCCCGTCGGAGCTTTTCTTGTCTGTATGTTTGGGCGTCGTCGCTGGTGGGCAGCGCTCGCCTTCAGCATTGTTGCGGCGGCTTGGCTTGAAGCCGCTCAAACCGTCTGGATGCCCGTGGGCTATGCCGATGTTGCCGACATTGTTCTCGCAAGTATCGGTGCTGGAGTTGGCGTCTCATCCGCTGCAGGTATCGCAGTGTGGCGCGAGCGCTCCCGGCGCACGCACATTTCGCCACGCGCACAGGCTGTCGGCAACCTTGCGTCGAACCGACGCGCCTCCGCTAGCAATTCGGCGGCACCGCTTAACCTCGACCGGTGACCGAAGACCGCTATTCGAACGATGTGCTCGCTGACTTTCGGCGAGAGCGCACCCCAACCGTGCTCCCCAAGGTTCCTATCGAGTCGGGGATGGTCGTTGAGGTTATCGCCGACGGCTACGTTGGAGCGCTTGTGCGGCACGCTAATGGCCTCATCGAACTCGAAGACCGCCATGGTCGTTCGCGTGCTTTTCCGCTCGGCCGCGGCTACCTTATCGACGGCGTCCCCGTCGAGCTGACCAAGCCTGTCGCTCAGGCAGCAGCTACCCGCACAACGGCATCCGGGTCATTCGCCGCCCCCGAACAGCGTGCCCGCACCGCGCTCGCGAGTCGCATCTACGTCGAAGGACGCCATGATGCCGAACTGGTCGAGCGTGTGTGGGGCGATGATCTTCGTGCTGAGGGCGTAGTTGTCGAATTTTTGGGCGGCATCGACGATCTCGAAGTGATCGTCGCCGACTTTGCCCCCACCTCCAAACGCAAGCTGGGGATCCTCGTCGATCACCTCGTCGCTGGCTCCAAGGAGAGCCGAATCGCGGATGCCGTTGGCCGAGGTAAATACGGCGAGCATGCACTCGTAGTCGGGCATCCATTCGTGGATGTCTGGCAGGCAGTGAAGCCTCAGAGCCTCGGAATTGCGGCGTGGCCCACAATCGCGCGGGGCACCGAGTGGAAGCACGGAATCTGCGAAGCCTTTGGCTGGCCGCACGACGACCAAGCCGACATTGCGCGGGCGTGGCAGCACATCCTCTCGAAGGTCACGAGCTATACCGATCTCGAACCTGCGCTGTTGGGGCGCGTTGAACAACTGATCGACTTCGTGACGGTCGACCAGGACTAGTAACGCGCACCCGGTGCGCTAGTCGAGTTGGGGCATAACCTCGCGTGCAAAGCGATCGAGCCTATTGATGATTAGACTGGGTGGCGAACACGGGAGTCCGGTGAGCCGGGCTGAGAGGGAGCTACTCAAAGCTTCGACCGTCGAACCTGATCTGGATCATGCCAGCGCAGGGAGCTGACACTCTTAATACCCGTGCCATTCATCAAATGAAAGGCACGAAAGTGACCACAACTGCACCATCCACTTCTCCGTCCACACGGCTTCGTTCGCGTTTTCAGTGGCGGGTGATCGACATCGTTGTTGCCAGCGTCATTGGCGTCGCCAGCGGGTTGATCTTCGTCGTCTGGAATGTCGCGTCCTCGCCAGCTATGGCACCGTTCGCAGCTTTGCTTCCAGGCCTGCAGGCCGTTGGTGGCGGCTTCTGGCTCTTCGCCGGGGTTCTCACGGCGCTCGTGATCCGCAAGCCAGGTGCCGCGATTTATGGCGAGATGGTTGCCGCCTCTGTTTCAGCCCTCATCGGCAACCAATGGGGCGCACTAACTCTCGTGAGCGGTTTCACGCAGGGCCTCGGCGCAGAAATCGTGTTCGCTGCTTTCCTGTACGCCAACTGGCGCGTCAGCGGAGCGATTCTCGCGGGCGCCGGTGCGGGCCTTGCGATGGCTATCACTGACCTTTTGCTTTGGTACCCGGGATCAGCGCTTCCCTTCATTGTCATCTACACGATCGCCGCTATTGTCGGCGGAATGCTCATTGCAGGTCTGCTGTCGTGGCTGGCCACTCGCGGGCTTGCCGCTACTGGAGCACTCAACCGTTTCGGTGCCGGTCGTGAGATTGCGAAACGGGTCTGAACCCCATTAGGCCTGTTGGCGTCACCGTCGAAGGATGGGGGTGGCGCCACTCCAGCAGGCTCGCTTGGGCGGTGCGTGGTCTAAATCTGCGCATTGAACCGGGCGAACGCGTGTTGCTCCTCGGTGAATCGGGGGCGGGAAAGTCGACGTTCCTCCATTCCCTTGCCGGGGTTGTTGGCGATGATGAGGGAGAGTCTGAAGGCTCCCTGCTAGTCGATGGCGAGCATCCCGCAGCCCATCGCGGTCGCACGGGGTTGGTAATTCAGGATCCGGACAGTCAAGTGATCTTGGAGCGCGTCGGTGATGACGTTGCTTTTGGATGCGAGAACCTGGGGGTGCCGCGTGACGAAATTTGGCGACGCGTTCGCCACAGTCTCGATCAGGGGGGACTCGATGTTGCGCTCGATCGCAACACGAGCGCGCTGTCGGGCGGTCAAAAGCAACGGCTTGCTCTCGCGGGCGTGCTGGCGATGCAGCCCGGGCTCATCGTGCTCGACGAACCAACGGCCAATCTCGACCCCCAAGGCGTCACCGAAGTTCGGGATGCCGTCATCAGAGTTGCAGAAGCTACCGGTGCCACCATCGTGATAGTTGAACATCGCGTTGCCGTGTGGAGCGAAGTCGTCGACCGTGTCGTCGTTCTTGCGGCCAGTGGGGGAACGATCGCCGATGGTTCGCCATCCGAAGTGCTCTCTCGTCAAGGTGAAGACCTCGCCGCCCACGGGGTGTGGATTCCGCAGTTTCCCCCTCCACGACCTCAGCGAAAGGAGCGTGCGGTACAGCAGACGCTCCTGACCACCCACGACTTGAGTGTCGGGCGAGGCAAACGCGCTGTCGCCCAACCGCGTGACCTCTCAATCTTGAGTAGCCACGCTCTTGCCATCACTGGCTCCAATGGCTCGGGCAAGTCGACCCTCGCCCTGACACTTGGTGGGCTATTGCCGCCTGTGAGTGGTGCTGTTGTGGCGAGTTCAGCGCTCGCGGCAGGGGCGGCCGAGCATCCGCTCAGATGGAAATCTCGTGAACTGCTCACACGCATTGGTACCGTGTTTCAAGACCCAGAACACCAGTTTCTTGCGAGCACAGTTCGGGCAGAGCTCGAAGTCGGGCCACGAGCACTAAAGCTGGGCGATGCAGAAATGGATGCCCGTGTCGACGAGTTGCTTACGCGGCTGAGGCTTGACCGGCTCGCCGACGCAAACCCCTTCACTCTGTCTGGTGGCGAGAAGCGCCGGCTGAGCGTGGCTACGGCGCTAGCAACACGGCCCCGGATGCTCGTTCTCGATGAACCAACGTTCGGTCAAGATTCTCGAACCTGGAGCGAACTGCTGGCGCTGCTTGCACGCCTCGTTGATGACGGCAGCAGTGTGGTTGCCGTGAGCCATGACCTCGATTTTGTTGCTGCTCTCGCGGATTCGACGGTGGCGCTCACATGATCCCCATCGCGTCCGTCAATCCGGTAGCAAAGCTCGGCGCCGGACTCATCGTCAGCCTGTTTTTGGTCGTCACAATCGACTGGGTTTCGGCGAGCACTGCTCTAGTTCTCGAGCTGGTAATCATCGCGTTTATGGGCATCGAACCGAAACGCTTCTGGCTGCGAACACTTCCCGTCTGGCTGGCGGCACCCCTTACGGCGCTCACTATCCTGCTTTACGGCCGCTACGACGGTGCGGTGTATTTCGAGTTTCTGCTCATCAGAATCAGCGACGGATCTATCGAGCTCGCCCTCGCAACCTTCCTGCGGGTGCTCGCTATTGGCTTGCCCGCTGTCGTGCTGTTCATTTCGATTGATCCCACCGACTTTGCCGATGGCCTTGCTCAGCGCCTACGGCTGCCCGATCGTTTCGTTCTCGGTGCTCTCGCCGCCGTGCGGATGGTTGGCCTCTTCTTGGATGACTGGCGTTCCCTCGAGCTGGCCCGTCGCGCGCGTGGCGTGGCCGACCGCGGTCGCATCCGTCGAATTGCGGGCCAGGGCTTTGCCCTGTTGGTGCTCTCGATTCGTCGCGGCAGCAAACTGTCGATCGCGATGGAAGCACGGGGCTTCGGCGGCGATACCCCGCGAACATGGGCACGGGAATCCCGCTGGGGGGCGACCGAATGGGCAACCATTGGTATCGGGGTACTTGTGGGGCTGACCGCTACTGTGGTCGCTGTGCTTACGGGAAGTTGGAATTTCATTGTTGGATAGCGTGCGCGGTGCTGCTGCGCCCACACCAACGAGCACAACTAGTGCCCCTCACTCGCGCTGGCGTTGTCTCATCGACGGCCGCTCCGGTTCAGGCAAGACCGAACTCGGGCGTGCGATCGCTGCGGCCTGGCCCGAAGTGCAACTGATAAAGCTTGACGACTTTTACCCTGGCTGGGATGGCCTCGATGCGGCAAGCGCGATGGTGCCGCGGATCCTGAGCTCGCTTCGATGGCAAGAGTGGGATTGGGTCACAAACGAGGCGGGGGAGTGGCACGAGCTCGACGGCAATCGTCCGATCGTCGTCGAAGGGGTTGGGGCGTTGAGTCGTGCATCCAAGCCCCTCGCAGACCACACAATCTGGGTAGAGCTCGACGATTCAACCCGCAAGAAGCGAGCGCTTGAGCGGGATGGTGAGACCTACGCTCCCCACTGGGAACGCTGGGCTCGGCAAGAGCTTCTCTTCATCGCGCGCGAAAAACCGAAGGCTCTCGCCGACGAGATACGTGACGGAAACCTCGCTGCTAGCTGGCCTTAGTCCAGCGTTGAATGAAATCCGTTCCGCGTGGGTTGACTGTCAGCACATCTGCTTCGCAGGTGAGAACGAGCCCGAGCATGTCATCGAAGTCGCTGCGCGGGATCGTGTAGGCGAGCTCTTCTACGGGCTCGTCATTGAGCACAGCCGAAGTCTCAATTTCGTAATCTGAGACGTCCCAGTCACGGGGGATTGCGACATCCACGTTGATCAAAGCCTTGCCTGCAACGGTGCCGTTGTAAGCCTGCGTGATCGTCATGACTTGGTCTTTCTTGGGTGTCGCGGTAATCGTGAACACCAGATCTGACTCAATCGTGAGATAGCCGTCTTCTTGCCACGTCATCGTTTGACCGCCGCTGGACTCCACCGCGGTGGCAGGAACATCTTGCGCGGGCAGCTCGACAAGAAGTTTTTCGGAGAGATCGGTGGTGTCGAGTTCCCAAGTGTGACCCTGAGCGCAGAGTTGCATTGCCGTGGGAGGCTCGCTGGTATCAGCGGGCTCGATCAGGGCACAGCCCGATACCACCAGCAATACTGCGGGCGCCATCAACAACGCAGTGGAGCGCTTGCTCGACATCATAAATCCTCCTGAAACTCGGGACACTCACGAAATCCTACGCGGTCATAACCGCAAGACAGCTTAACTGTCGCTACGCCCACCCGAGTTCGTGCAGCTGCTCATCGTCGATGCCGTAATAGTGCGCGATCTCGTGCACCAGAGTGACGTGAATCTGCTCTCTCAGCTCGTCTAGTGTTTCGCAGATCGCCACGAGCGGTTCCCTAAACAGGATGATACGGTCGGGCAGCTCACCAAAGCCATACTGGCCGCGCTCCGTCAGGGCAACACCGTCATACAGGCCGAGCACGTTGAGAGAGCCATCCTCTGGGCGCGCCTCAGTGACAAAGACAACATTCTCCAAGCCCTCAACTATCTCGTCAGCAAGCGCATCAAGACCCTCGACAACAAGTGCCTCGAACTGTTCTTCGTCGAGATTCTCCATAAGTACAGTTTGCCAGTCGAGGCTGAGGGCGAGGCCAAGGAGGATGCCCCTCCAGACAAGTGGATGCGGTGCTCGACGAACCGCGGCCGTTAAACAAAACAGTGACTTGGCACTGGATGAAATCACGGTGTGAAACAAAATCACTGTGTGAGATCACGCGTGCCAAGCCACTGTTTTCTTGGGGTGAACGACGGGGCTCGAACCCGCGACTTCCGGCTCCACAAGCCAGCGCTCTACCAACTGAGCTACGCCCACCAAGGTTGTTTTTCGCCCTTCGGCGATAAGCAACTCTACTAGTGTATTACAGCCGCGAGGCGAATCCATCCACTACGTCAGCGGAAATTGTCTTGACCTGTTCTGTGGTCGGTCCTGGTTCTCCGACGAAGACGGCCTTGCGGTAGTACTCGAGCTCACGAATCGACTCAAGGATGTCGGCGAGGGCGCGGTGGCCGCCATCTTTTGCCGGGGCGTTGAAGTAAACGCGCGGAAACCAGTGCTTTGACAGTTCTTTGATCGACGACACGTCAATGCTGCGGTAGTGCAGGTGGCTGTCGACGCGCGGCATGTACTTCGCCAAGAAGGTGCGGTCGGTGCCGATGGTGTTGCCGGCCAGCGGAGCCGAACGAGGATTGGGCACGTACCGCACGATGTACTCGTTGACGGCAAACTCGGCATCGGCTAGCGAGACCCCGTTGGGCATCTCTTCGATGAGGCCGCTGGAAGTGTGCATTTGGGTGACAAATTCACCCATGTTGTCGAGAGCAGCCGCGCTCGGCTTGATGACGATCGTCATTCCCTCATCGACAGGAACGAGGTCGTAGTCGGTGATGACCACTGCAACTTCGACGAGTTCGTCGATTGCGACATCCAGTCCCGTCATTTCGCAGTCGATCCAGACCAGATATTCAGCTTGTGATGCCATAAGTCGATTCTACCGTTGATGCGGTGTCGCCAGCGTTCGCCCAACCTTGTCTGATAAAACTGGAGCATGACCGAATCAGCTCCCACACTCGCGCACGGCGACGAGTACATCGTGTTTTATGTCGGCGGCCCCTACGACGGCCAGAACGATACGCGCATTGCGACTGAATCGGGGTGGGATGATTATGTGACCCTGATCGTGGCAGACGCCGAAGGATCAGAAACTCAACTGCGTTACGACGGCCCTGTTGCTAAGCAGGTCGGCGAACAGGTTCATGTGACCTACACGTGGGACAAAGCCGACAGCGACCCCCTGGAAGACCTTGACGAACGAAACGATCTCTAAGCCTGACGCGCAAGCTGCACAGCCACGCGACGCACAACACGACGCTGGTTCGCAGGCGGTTGTCTCGAACGACCAGAGCGCCGTCGAGGAATCACGGCCAACAGTGCTGTTCTTCTCTTCGGCGTTTTGTGATCCCTGCGCAACTGCGCGCAACACTCTTGAGCAGGTCTCGAAGCTTGTAACGCGCGTGGACTATGCAGAGTTGGATGTCGCCCGCCATTCAGATGAGGCAGAACGCGCTGGCATCGTTTCAACCCCCACCATCGTGATTGTCTCAGCCAATGGCGATGAGGTGTTTCGGGCGCAAGGCGCCCCAACGGTGAATCAAATGCTTGTTGCGCTCGCGAAAGCGATGTAACGCTTCGACACGCTATCGTTTAAGCCGTACACCCCGCCCTCGTAGCTCAGGGGATAGAGCAGGAGCCTTCTAATCTCTTGGTCGCAGGTTCGAATCCTGCCGAGGGCACTCGAAAAGAGGGGCGGTCGATGATGACCCAACCGAATAGGACGAATGCGACTGCCGCGAGCGTTGCGGAGTTCATTTCGACGGTCGATTCTGAGCGGCGCCGACAGGAAGCGGAAACGCTGCTGGAGATCTTTGGGCGTGCATCTGGCAAGCAGGCGGTGATGTGGGGCCCGTCGATCATTGGTTTTGGGTCAAGCCATTACCGCTATGCCACCGGCAGGGAAGGCGACACCGCGACTATTGGTTTTTCGCCCCGCAAGTCAAAGATTTCGCTATACACGGCGCGCAATTTTCGCGAGTTCCCTGAGCTGCTGGAACGTTTAGGCGCGCACGAATTGGCCGTGGGATGCCTTTATGTCAAGAAGCTCGCCGATATCGATCTGGCGGCGCTTGAGGAACTGCTTAAGCGCAGCTACGAGGTAGCCAAAGTCGATTACGACGCGCGCGCTGAGAGCAACTGAGCCATGGCGATTCCACCGTTGCGCACGGTGCTTGTTGTGACTGTGCTGGCAGGTATGGCCGCATCGTTAGGTGGTTGTGTTGCAGGACCACAGCCGACGGTGGCGACGTTTGAGGTTGCCGGTGGCGAACAGTACAAGATTGAGCTGGCGACGCCCGAACTGATCGAGCACGCGAAGGGTCTGCTTGCGGGGGAGAGCTTAGCGGCCATCCCCAATGGTGTCGTCGTGCGGGGCGATTCTGCCGTCAACGAACCTTGGTCGTGGCACATCGATCCGGCGACACTCGAGTTCGCGAATGTCACCATCGAGGTGTGCGACGGCATTCCGCAATACGTCGAAGACGAAATTGTCACTTCTGACAGGTTTTGCCCGTGGTCTGCTCGGGTGGTAGCTGTTGACGGGCCAGGGGCTTAGAACCCACGGTGTCGGTGCCTAGATCACAGTGGACTCCGCCTGAGCGCTAGTTGCGGTCGGGCGTAACGACAGTAGTAGGTGCGGTGCGAGCGCTGCTTGACGCAGCGCTGCCTGCTGTACCGCCGTTTGCGGCGGCGGTGCTGCTCTGGGTAGCTTCTTCTGCGGCTTGTCGCGATGCCCACTCTTGCTGCTTGACGACGAGCTCGTCTTCGGCTTCGCCGGTCTCATACTTCCAGCTTGCAAGGTCTTGGGCGAAGAGTTTTTTAGCACGGCCGGGACGAGCTTGCCAGTCGAGGAGTCCCTCTTGGAGCTCTGCCAAGTCTTGTTCGGCTTGGAAGCTGTAGTTAACGGAGTTCTTCTTCATCGTGGTGATTTTGTGCGCGGCCCAATCGGCAGCAACGTTCGCGCCCTTGAGCGGGAGAAGGCGAACACGCACTTCTGCTTCGCTTGCCTGATAGTCGACGTGCTCTTTTTCGCCGGCCGAGAGCGTGCTCCATGTCGCTGCGCGTCGGCCTGAAGAAATGAGGGCTGCGACTGCAGCCGCTTTCGCTTGGCGGTCTTGCTGGCTAATGAGGCGACGCAGCGATGAGCGGGCGATCATTCCGACAATGATTCCTCCGACAATGATCGCGAGGAAGGGCACGAGGGCACCCGTCACGAAGGCCGATCCCTGATCGGAGTTGAACCAGTCAACGAGGTCGTTCCACCACTGAAGAATCATGTTCGAACTGTAACCCCGCTAGTGAGCGCGGGCGCATAGCGACAGGCGAGTCACATCAAAATCGGAAGATATCGAGTGCGTCGTCGATCGACCAGAAGTCACCGAGGGGCAAAAATCGACGTTGGCGTTGAAGCATCCGTTTGGCCTGAAAGCGTGAACCTGCGGCAGATTGCCAGCGGTGCACGTACCCGAGAACTTGGCCATCGGGCCGGGTGATTCGCCAGAGATCGTCGTTGAGTTCAACGGTGACGATGCCCGATCTGATCGAGTGTGCAGTTTCAGCGAAGTCGAGGGTGGTCATGGGGCTCCTTCGGTCAGCAATGCCATTGTGTGCTATTCGAATATATGTTCGAACGCTGACATTTGACGGTGAACTGTCCACATGGCCTTAACGACAGAGCCGGGCTCCGCGTCGTAAACGCGGGGCCCGGTTGTAAGCGATGGAGCTAAATCACGACTAGCGCAGGCTAGTGCCGTCGACCGCGAGTGGGTCGATTGTGGCAAGTTCGTCATCCGTGAGCGGAGGACCTTCAAGCGCGGCGAAGCTGTTCTCCAACTGCGCGACGCTGCTGGCACCGACAAGAGCCGACGTGATCTGTGGATGACGCAGCACCCACGTCAATGCAAGCTGCGCGAGGCTCTGCCCGCGGTTCTGCGCGATCTCGTTGAGCGCGCGAACCCGCTGCAGGTAGGTATCGCCAATGGGACCAGGCTGGAGCCAGCGGCCCTCAGAAGCGCGCGAACCATTAGGAATGTTGCCATCCATATAGCGATCGGTCAGCAGGCCCTGTGCGAGCGGCGAGAACACGATGCTGCCGGCACCGACCTGATCGAGCACTGGCAAGAGTCCGTTTTCGATGTGGCGGTCGAACATGTTGTAGCGCGGCTGGTGGA
Organism: Rhodoglobus aureus; assembly: GCF_039527955.1. Lineage (NCBI taxonomy): Bacteria > Bacillati > Actinomycetota > Actinomycetes > Micrococcales > Microbacteriaceae > Rhodoglobus > Rhodoglobus aureus. Next base: position 89,825 of record NZ_BAAAKW010000026.1, read on the forward strand.
TGGTGAGCGGGATGCCGTACTCAGCGAGTGCTTCGGCTGCGGCAACGGTCTGCTCTGGGCTGTAGTTGGATACACCAACGTACATCGCCTTGCCGGAGTTTACAGCGGTAGCCAGTGCTCCCATTGTCTCTTCGATGGGAGTCTCGGGGTCGGGGCGGTGGTGGTAGAAGATGTCAACGTAGTCGAGTCCCATGCGGTCGAGGCTCGCATCGAGCGACGACAGCAGGTATTTGCGTGAACCCCAGTCTTGGTATGGCCCGACGCCCATGGTGTAGCCGGCCTTCGTCGAGACGATCATTTCGTCACGGTATGACTCGAAGTCGTCGGCGAAGACCAGTCCAAAGTTGCGCTCGGCTGCGCCGATTTCAGGGCCGTAGTTGTTCGCTAGATCGAAGTGGGTGATGCCCAAATCGAAGGCGCGGCGAAGAATCGAGCGCTGCGTTTCTAGGGGGCGATCGGAACCAAAATTGTTCCACAGGCCCAGCGAAATTGCGGGAAGCTTGAGGCCGCTGCGTCCTACGCGGTGGTACTCGGTGGTGTCATATCTATTGGATGAGGCGTTGTAAGGCATTCGTTCAGCATATGCCCAGCGACTGAGGGAACACCAAGCGTGACGTGTGCGTTGTATGAGTCACTCGGCACAAGAAAGTAGGCTCAACTCATGCACACATTTCATCTCGCAGGCGGCTGTTTCTGGTGCCTCGACGCGGTTTACCGCACTCTCAATGGCGTCACCGACGTAGTCTCTGGTTACACTGGCGGAACCGTGCCCAATCCCAGCTACGAGTTGGTGTGCACCGAGACCACGGGCCACGCAGAAGCGGTAGCGGTCACCTTCGACCCGGAGGTCATTCCCGACGAGGTCATCCTCGACGTGTACTTCACGCTGCACGACCCGCGCCAGCTCAACCGGCAGGGCAACGATGTGGGCTCGTCTTACCGTTCGGCAATGTTCTACGACGGTGAGGAGCAGAAGGTGCTCTTCGAGGCTGCCCGTGATCGCGCATCCGAATACTGGGATGGCGGCATCGTGACGACCATCGAACCTCTCGACACCTACTACAACGCGGAGACCTACCACCAGGACTTCTTCGCGAAGAACCCCGGTCAGGGTTACTGCATGGCAGTGGCGCTGCCCAAGGTGAACAAGATCCGTTCATCGTTCTCGAGCTATATCCGCTAGTTCGTTAGCTAGCTGCGAACTGCGCTACGCCGTCAAGCAAAGAGGGTCTTTATCTTCTGGGCTAGGCGGCGTACGTTCGTTAATAAGCGACGCTGGTGTCGCTTCACAAGTCGAAGGAGGTTCGGAAATGACTGATCACACTCTGACCGGACAAACCTGGGTGGCATTCACTCAGGCTGGAGCAGTTGGCTCGGTTCACCGGGTAACAGACGGGTTCACCTTCAAGTTATTGAAAGACGAAGACTATCGAAGCGTGTATTCGACGTTGGATGCCGCAAAGTCGGCGCTTCATGCGAGCCTGCTTCCGGGCACCGCGTGGCCTGAGTTCCGCGAGCACTAGCCCGCGAGCACTGCTCCTGCATAGCGTCGCGATGGGTGGGGTGTCCACAGATCACCGCTCCCACCGCGACGCTCGTGTGTGCTGTCTAACACTGATGAGTGACGGATGCCGGGTCGGCTTCCCGGCACGAGTGTCGGCCCGCATCTGTCTCCATTCCCTGTCGCTGCAGCGCGCTGTAGCGACGCAGACAGAGGAGCAGACATGACAGACAGCATCACGGTTTCCGGGCTCGTAGCCACGGTGCCCCGCCACATCGTTACGGGCGAGGGCTTGCCAATCACCTCATTCCGGCTTGCCTCGACGCAGCGCCGCTTCGATCGAAGCAATCAGCGCTGGATCGACGGCGAAACCAACTGGTACACCATCACTTCTTTCCGCCAGCTAGCAATCAACAGCGCGACCTCGGTAGGTAAAGGAGATCGCGTGGTTCTCACCGGCCGGTTAAAAATTCGCGAATGGGAGAACGCCGACCGCAGTGGCACCAACATCGAGATTGAAGCAGACTCGCTCGGCCACGATCTCATGTGGGGCACTGCGCAGTTCTCGCGCACCATAGCCAACACCGGTGGCGGCGGCACGCAACACGGTGGCAGCCACGATGCTGCTCGCGACGAGTTTGAGTCGGCAGCGGATGAGGATGCCGGAAACGATTCGGGAGACTTGGCCGCCGACTCGGAGCAATCCGAAGACCGCGAACTTGAGCCTGTCACACCCTTCTGAGCGGATCGTGCGCGCAGGCAATCTAGACTTGACGCGGCCCTGATTGCTCACGGCCAGCGAAAGGATTGCAATGCGCGTACGACCAGCTCACCGAATCGGCGGAGCGATCGCACTCACCGTTGCGGCTGCAGTAGCACTCGGTGGATGTGTGGCGTCGACGCCAGAACCCACTGCGACACCCAGCAACGAAGCCTCAGCCACGCCTTCGCCCGAGGCCACTCCCACCGGCCCGATTCTGCGCCCAGGTGAGGCAGCGGCGGCGAATCGACAGTTCTTTGATTTGATCAACACCGAGTATCACGATGCAAACGGCCGAGGCGATGGCCGTACCATCGTCGACAGCCTCGTCGACAACGGCTTCGAGAAGCAAGACATGGAAATCACCCCAGACAGCACTGCGATCGGACTCGCTGCAGACTCCATCGTGGTCTCGGTGCGGATCAAAGGCGAGTGCCTTCTCGGCCAGTTCACGCCAGAGAATTACGTGTCATCCATCGAGCCACTTTTAGGTACCGGTGGCTGTCTTGTTGGAAAGACCCGCACAATCGACTGGTAGCGCCCCAAACGAGTTCGACTGAGCCCGAACGCTCCGTAGAATGGTGCCATGGCCGAATTTATTTATTCCATGGTGCGCGCGCGAAAAGCGGTTGGCGACAAGCTCATCCTTGACGACGTCACAATGTCGTTCTACCCCGGAGCGAAGATTGGTGTGGTCGGCCCCAACGGTGCCGGTAAGTCCACGATCCTCAAGATCATGGCGGGCATTGACACCCCCAGCAACGGCGAAGCCCGGCTCAGCCCCGGCTACTCCGTCGGAATCCTCATGCAGGAACCTGAGCTCGACGAAACCAAAACGGTTCTCGAAAACGTTCAAGAAGGTGTTGGCCCGATCAAAGCGAAGGTCGATCGGCACGCCGCCATTGGTCTCGAAATGGCTGAACCAGATGCCGACTTCGATGCACTCATGGCCGAAATGGGCTCGCTGCAAGAAGACATCGATGCTGCCGATGCTTGGGATCTAGACTCCCAACTCGAGCAGGCAATGGATGCACTACGCACGCCGCCAGGAGACTGGCCCGTTGATAAGCTCTCCGGTGGAGAGAAGCGCCGTGTAGCGCTTACCAAACTCCTCCTCCAGAAGCCCGACCTGCTGCTTCTCGATGAGCCCACTAACCACCTCGACGCCGAAAGTGTTCTTTGGCTCGAGCAGCACCTCTCCAAGTACCCGGGCGCCGTACTCGCCGTTACTCACGATAGGTACTTCCTCGACCACGTCGCCGAATGGATCGCAGAAGTCGACCGCGGCCACCTCTACCCCTATGAGGGCAACTACTCGACCTACCTCGAGAAGAAGCAAGAACGCCTTCAGGTGCAGGGCAAGAAAGACATCAAGCTCGCGAAGCGTCTCTCGAGTGAACTCGAATGGGTGCGGTCAAACTCCAAGGGCCGCCAGACAAAGTCGAAAGCACGACTCGCGCGCTACGAAGAAATGGCGAACGTGGCGGAGAAGACCAGAAAACTGGACTTCGAAGAGATTGTTATCCCCATGGGGCCGCGCCTCGGAGCCCAAGTCATCGACGCCAAGAACCTCAAGAAGGGCTTCGACGAGCGCATCTTGATCAACGGACTGAGCTTCACGCTTCCTCGAAACGGAATCGTTGGTGTCATCGGCCCGAACGGAGTCGGAAAGACCACACTGTTCAAGACGATCGTCGGACTTGAACCTCTTGACGAAGGAACGCTCAAAATTGGCGACACCGTCGACATTTCCTACGTCGACCAGACCCGTGGTGGCATCGACCCCAACAAGACGCTGTGGGAGGTCGTCTCTGACGGCCAGGACTACATCCAGGTTGGCAAGACCGAGATTCCATCGCGAGGCTACGTCTCGCAGTTCGGCTTCAAGGGTCCCGACCAGCAAAAGAAGGCTGGCATCCTCTCTGGTGGTGAGCGCAACCGACTCAACCTCGCGCTCACGCTCAAGCAAGGCGGAAACCTGCTGCTGCTAGACGAACCGACTAACGACCTCGACGTCGAAACTCTCGGAAGCCTCGAGAACGCGTTGCTTGAGTACCCCGGCTGCGCTGTGGTGATCACTCACGATAGGTGGTTCCTCGACCGCATCGCGACCCACATTCTCGCCTACGAAGGTACCGAAGAGAACCCCGGATACTGGCACTGGTTCGAAGGAAACTTCGACGCTTACGAAGAGAACAAGATCGAGCGACTCGGCCCCGATGCCGCCAAGCCCCATCGCAGCGCCTACCGCAAGCTCACCCGCGACTAGGTATGAGACTTCACGTACCGCTCCCGCTGCGCTGGTCAGACGTTGACGCGTACCAACACGTCAACAATGCCGAAGTGTTCCGCCTGCTCGAAGAGGCGCGCATTCATGCATTTTGGCCAGCTGCGGGAGCGGATGCGCCCCTCACCGCCGTGCTTGATGGTCGCCCAGGCGGCCCAACGATGACGCTCATCGCACGGCAAGAGATCGAGTACCTGCTGCCTATCCCCTATATGCGCGAACCGATCGACATTGAAATGTGGATCGGCCGCGTCGGGGGAGCGAGCCTCGAAGTCTGTTACGAGATTCACACGCCAGTCGGCGTTGAGCCCCGCCAGCTGTATGTTCGTGCCTCGACGACGCTCGTGCTCGTCGATGCTGCGACCTCGCGCCCGCAGCGCATCAGCGACGAGCAGCGCGAAGTTTTCTCGCGCTACGTGGAAGAGCCGCTGCAGTTCGCTAAGCGCAGCTAAAGCGGCTCCTGAGCGATTGTAGTCGCGACGCGTCGCTACTAACGCGCCTTATCAGGCGTTCAGCTCGTCTTTGTCGTTTTTGTCGCCTTCAGCGTCATCATCGTCGAACTCTGCTTCAAGATCAGTCGGATCAAGCCATTCTGCAATAGCGTGCGCGCCGCGAGCTTCAAGAAGCGGACCGGCGTACTGAAAGAGCTCTTTGCGGTTCTGGATGCCCGTGCCGAGGGGCAGTGCCAAGTCGATGCCTGCAGCAGCAGACTCATCCGGCGTGAGATGGTTTTCTCCAGCAATGACCGCTAACCACGACGTCGGGTTCTTAGCCCCGCGCAAATAGTCGATAACTTTGCCATCAAGGGACTGGTGGTCGAGGCGACCCTCTCCAGTGAGAATCACATCAGCGCGCTCGATGGCAGCGCTCAAGCCGATTGCGTCGGCGACGAGCTGGGCGCCGGGCACTAGCTCAGCGCCAAATAATGCGACGAGTCCCGCAGCGATTCCGCCCGCTGCGCCTATCCCCGGCAGCGAAGCAATGCCGGCCGCCGAAAAGCTGCGTTCGGAGGCGAGTGTGGTCTCAGCCAGCACCTCTGAAAGCCGGATGAGGCCGGCATCCAACACTGCAACATCTGATGCCGAAGCACCCTTCTGTGGCCCAAATACGTGGGCTGCGCCATCCGTTCCGGTGAGCGGGTTTGTGACATCGACGGCAACGCGCCAGTGCGTCTCCAGTGCGCCGGCGATCAGGCCGCTCAGGTCGATCGTTTCGAGGGCGGCCAGCGCTCCTCCGCCTGGCGCCAGTTCGTCACCGTCGGCATCTAGGAATCTCGCGCCGAGGGCACGCAGAAGCCCGGTACCGCCGTCGCTGCTGGCTGAACCGCCAAGAAAGAGCGTGATTTCGCGGGCGCCGCGCTCGATAACGCTGGCGGCAATGACGCCCACGCCGTAACTATCGGCGCGGAGAGGCTGCAGGGGAACATCTGAAACGTCGGGAAGGCCGTTAGCTTGCGCAGCTTCAATGACGGCACGGCGACCGTCAAGATCGAAGCCGTAGTCTGCATCGCGCTCACGGCCAATTGCGTCGACAGTCGCCATGGATAGCGTCGGCTGCAACCAGGCAGCAAGCACAGTGTTGAGAGATCCTTCGCCACCGTCTGCCATGGGGAAGGTCAGCACCGTTGCCGTCTCAGGGAGCACTTCGCGGGCACCACGTTCGAGCGCTGCGGCGGCATCCGCAGCGCTGAGGCTGCCTTTGAAGGAGTCGGGGGCGATCACGATCACGGGGCTGTGAATGTCTGGCATCCTCCGACCCTAGCGCGAGCGAGACCCTTACCGGTCAACGGGGGCAGCCGTCGAGCACGAAAAAAGGGGCCGCCCGTAGGCGACCCCTTTTCGTAGATCACAGTGCTATCAACACTGCGGATTCACACAGTTTTAGCTGGTGAGGCCGTCTACGTAGTCCTGGTTCGCTGCGATCCAGTCTGCAACGATGGCCTCGTAGTCGGATGCTTCTGCGTCCGAGTTGTACATGACGTTCTCGAGCGAGTAGAGCAGCTCGGAGTCCATCTTGAAGTCAGAGATCCACTCAGTGATTTCTGGCATGTCGTCGCTCAGGGTGTCGCGTGAGAAGGAGTGAATGCCTTCTGCGTCTCCGAGAGTTCCCTCTGGGTCAGCGAGGTCCTTGATGGGGAATGCATCGTAGGCCCAGTGCGGACGCCAGAGCGTAACAGCAATGTTCTCGCCGTTGTCGAGGGCTGCCTGAAGTTCAGCAAGCATCGCGGGGGTTGACGAGGTCAGAAGTTCCATGTCGTCAAGGCCATACGTTGGCATGGTCTTGGTCATGACTGCCTCGGTGAGACCGGCGCCAGGCTCAATACCGACGATGCGGTTACCGAACGCGTCAGCGTTAGCTGCGAGCTCTTCGAGCGAGTCGATCGGTGCGTCTTCGTTCACAGCAACAGTGAGGCCAGCCTCAGTGTTCCATGCGCCGAGGTCGGTGATCGTTGCGCCGTACTCTTCCATCAGGCTCGCGTGGGTGACTGGAAGCCATCCGTCAAGCGTGAGGTCGTAGTCGCCGGTGCTGAGTCCCGAGAAGATCGGGGTAACGTCAGCGTATTCCAGCTCTACGTTGTAGCCCTTGTCTTCAAGGATTGCCTTCCAAAGGAACGAAACTGCTTCGCCCTCGGGCCATCCGTTGAATACGGCGATGCTGAGATCCTTGTTCTCAGGAGCGTCACCTGCCGCGGTGTCGTCTCCGCCTGCGGCGCAAGCCGACAGACCGAGGAGCGTTGCCGCTCCGATTGCGAATGCAGCGCGTGTCTGCTTCTTCATTGTGTCGTCCTTTTCTGTCGACGCTTAAGCGTCGACGGTGTTGACGTCGATGCACACAGGGTTTTCTGCGTACGGGAAACGAGCGCGGGTGAGCGCCCGAAAATTAGCGAACTGGGGGAGTGAGTTCGGCTGGTTCGGTGCTTGCGGCCGAAGTGGTCGCGTTGGTTCCGTCAGCTTCTGCCGCATTAGCTTCTGCGGACCGGCCGCGGAAGTTGAACGAGTCCATGATGAAGCGGAAGTATCCCTTGCCGGTGCCGAAGGATGCCGTGAGCCGGTCAAGGAAGATCGCCAACAACACGACCGAGAGACCAGCTTCGAACCCGAGCGAGACATCCGCCCGGCTGAGGCTCTGGATAACTGGCTTTCCGAGACCACCAGCGCCCACCATCGAGGCAATAACGACCATCGAGAGCGAGAGCATGATCACCTGGTTGATGCCAGCCATGATCGAGGGGAGAGCCAGCGGGAGCTGAATCTGTCGCAAGATGCGGCTCGGTGAGGAGCCGAAGGCCTGGCCAGCTTCAACAACCTCTTTGTCAACGCCACGAATACCGAGCTCGGTGAGTCGCACGCCGGGTGCAAGTGCGAAGAGCACGGTTGCAACAATTCCGGGCACATCTCCAATACGGAAAAGGATCAGTGCAGGAATCAGGTAGACGAATGCGGGCATCGTCTGCAAGAAGTCGAGAATTGGCTTCACGATCGTGGAAACCGTTTGATACTTAGCGGCAAGAATTCCGAGCGGAACACTGATCACCACCGCGATTGCTGCTGCTACCAGCACCAGCGCAAGGGTATCCATCGCGTTATCCCACTGATCCAAGCTGAGGATCAGAAGGAAACTGACCGTGGTTCCGAGTGAGAACACCCATCCACGGGCAATAAAGGCGACCACAGCGAAGATGATGAGCATCACCCAAAATGGCGGTGACGTGAACACGATGTTCATTCCGTCGGCGACCGACGCGATGATGAACTTGATGACGTCAAAGAAGACACCGAAAGTTACGGTGATGTAATCGATGCCGTTTTCGACCCATTGGCCGAGGGGAAGTCTGGGGAAGTCATTCATCGTGCGCCCTCCTTCTCGGTGGTGGTTTCAGGCGTAGCAAGTGCATCCGTGATGAGATCCGGTGAGACGGTCAACGGAGGATCGATGACCGGCAATTCACCGGTATCGGTGTTGACATTCCCGAGGGCGGCGAGCAGGGTCACGCGCGGCACAACGCCAACCAGGCGACCGCGTTCATCCACAACGGCTAGGGGAAGCGGGCTCTCTACAGACGGAACGAAAAGTTCAGAAAGTGAGGTGTCTGCCTGTACAACGTTGAAGTCGTCGCTAAGGATCGACGACATGTCGGTCTCGCTGCGGCGGACAAGCTTCATGGCCTCAGCATCGCGAACAATGCCCTGAAGAGTGCGATCACGGCTGACGACGAAGGCGGTCGAAGTCTGAAGATCACGCATGATCTTCAGCGCCGCGCGTGGCCCCGAGCCAGCGAATACTGTCGCTCGGACCGGCTCCATGACGCTTGACGCGGTGAGAACGCGTGAGCGGTCAACATCCTGAACGAACTGTGCAACATAATCGTTGGCGGGGTCGGTGAGAACGTCTTCTGGCGTGCCGATCTGAACGATGCGACCTTCACGCATCACTGCGATGCGGTCGCCGAGGAACATGGCCTCGTTGAGATCGTGAGTGATGAAAACGATCGTCTTGCCCAGCTCGGTCTGTAGCTCGAGCAGCTGCTCTTGCATTTCGCGACGAATCAGCGGGTCGAGTGCACTAAATGCTTCGTCCATGAGGAGAACGTCGGTGTCAGCAGCAAGAGCGCGGGCGAGGCCCACGCGCTGCTGCATGCCGCCCGAGAGCTCGGATGGCATCTTCTCGCCCCAGCCCTTGAGGCCAACGAGGTCAATAGTCTTCTGTGCGCGAGCGAGACGTTCAGCTCGTGGGATGCCCTGCACTTCGAGTGCATAGGCCGCGTTCTCAAGAACGCTGCGGTGAGGGAACAGCGCGAAGTGCTGGAACACCATTGAAATGCGACGTTTGCGGACGTCGCGAAGCTTCGAAGCGGAAATGCCAGAAATGACATCGTCGCCAACGGTTACTGATCCGGAGGTGGTGTCCCACAGTCCATTGAGCATGCGGATCAGTGTGGACTTGCCCGATCCGGAGAGGCCCATAACGACGAAGATTTCGCCCTTGTGAACGTCGAAGCTCGCATCAATTACGGCAGCAGTGCCCAGTTCTGTGATCTCGTCTCGAGAGGCTCCATTTTGGAGTCGCTCGACTGCTTCATTTGGGCGGCGGCCGAAGACCTTATAAAGGTTCTTGGCGCTGACTGCGATTTCTTCGGTCACGTTCTCCTGAATGCTCGGCACCCTTGGGGCTCCGCTCTTCTCGATTACGGTCCGGGTTGCACACACAAACTGCTCAGGTGGCGCCCTATCGAGCCAACATGGGGAGGGGAATCATTGTCGGAATGGTTCCAGTGCGAAACAACCGTACGAACGTCTCCCCGACTAGCGGAAAGGCGCGCGCGGCCTGATTTCGTAGCGCCCCGTCCTCAGCGCCGAAAATGGCGCACCGTGAACCGGGCCGTAATCAAACGTAACTCTTTTACGTGATTGATGTAGGCTCACGTCCGCCAGATTGGGGACATAAGGTCTTTTCCGGAGCCTTGGATCCCCGGCACAGTAGGCATCGAAGTGGGTAGCCTTTGTTGCCTATTCGTTATATTGGCGAAACAATTTTGGGCCGTGTCGCGACGATTGTGCCGGCCTAGCGCGGAGGCCGCACCATGCCTTCTTGAGCAACGCTGGCGATAAGTCGGCCCGATCGATCGAAGATGCGACCCAGCGAGAGACCGCGCCCGCCGATCGCGTTCGGCGACTCCTGCACATAGAGGAGCCACTCATCCACGCGTGCTTCGCGGTGCCACCACATGGCGTGGTCAAGGCTCGCAACCTTGATGCCCGGAGTCGCCCACGCGAGCCCGTGGCGACGCATGATCGACTCGAGAATCGAATAGTCGCTTGCATAGGCGAGCGCTGCGCGATGGAGGTTCATATCTGCAGGCATGGGGCCCACTGACTTCAACCAGACGGCTTGGTGCGCCACGTGACCGCCCTCAACCGAAATGAAGATCGGCGAAGGAACGTAACGCATGTCAAACGGACGCTCGGATGCCCAATAACGTGCGACCGGATGATCCAACGACGCCAACGATTCTGCTGTTGTGGGCAGCGACTCCGGGTCAGGAAGGTTGTCAGGCATCTCGATCTGGTGATCGAGCCCCGCATCTTCGTCTTGGAATGACGCGATTGCCGAGAGGATCGGCACGCCATCCTGGTAGGCCTGCGTGCGCCGTGTCGAAAATGATCGGCCGTCATGGATGCGATCGACCGAAAACGTAATGGGGAGGTTGATGTCTCCCGGGCGCAAGAAATAGCCGTGCATTGAGTGCACGATGCGATCCTCAGCAAGAGTGCGCTGAGCGGCGACTAGAGCCTGTGCAAGCACTTGGCCTCCGAAGACTCGGCCCTGCGGCATCCATTGGCTTGGACCGGTAAAAATGTCTTCGTTGGTTCGTGCACCGGTGTCGGTCAGATCGAGGGCAGATAGAAGCCCAGCCATAGGGTCGCTCATGCCTGTAGTTTAGGAGACCTATGACTGAATCCTTTACTTTGGTGGATTCCCTTGCCCTAGGTGATCTGCACGTCTTTTTAGGCCGCGCTGCTCGCGTTGATGACGGCTCTGTTCGACTAATCGGTGGCGCAGGCGTGCTCGCGGTCTATGTTTCCGTGCTTCATCCGGCGGGGCTTCTCGACAACAGCCCCACAGTTCTCGGCCTCCGCACCTTCGCGCTTGGGGCGAAAGACACCTTCGACGCTGTTGTGCCTGTGCGTTCCCTAATCGGGCGCGTCGAGAGCGCTGTGGAGGAATCCGCTGACTCGTTCGGCGAGCCCGTCACGGTGAGCCTGCCGATGAGCGTCAGCACCGTTACCTGGGCGGCGATAACCCCGCCGCGCGGAGGATGGGTTGCAATTGATTCGGTTGCTGGTGAGGTGCTCGAAACGGCGGCTCGCGAAGGAATCGACGAAGTTGCGCAAGCTGTTCCGAATGGAGTTGGTGAAGCGATCGTGCACAAGGTGCGCACTGAAGTGTGGGGTAGACCGCTCGACAATCCCGATTATTTGCCCGCTGGTGCAGGTTTTGCAGCGGTAAGCCTGGGATTCCTCGGCGAAGACGACTCTGCATCCGTGTACGAATCTGGGGCGTGGACGCGAATCACGACCAAACGGGGACACGTTCTCGTCAAGCGTCGCGCGTGGTCAGTAGCTCGCTAGCTCGAAGCTCGTAGTTCCGAGCTCGTTGGCCCGAACAACGCAGCTACCGCACTGACGATATTCACTGTCAGTATCGGCGCGGAGACGCCTCCCGGTTTTCTGCCATCCGCGAATTCCATGGCAACTTTCGTGTGTCACCTTGTGAACGGTGCAGTGTGTAGGTACGGTCAAATTAACTCCGAGCGACGAGGCTCGGGTCAACCTGTGGTTTACCAATCACGGTTGTGTGGATCGCTTGAGCGTGGCTTACCTGCATACGCAATGGCAGATCGGAGGAACGATGAGTACTACCGTGCCCGTAAAAGCCCAGAAATCTGAGGCTAAGAAGCAGAACCCTGAGTTCGTGCAGCTTCTTGACCCGGATGGAATTCGGCTAAGCGATGACCTCTATGACCCTTGGGTGTCGGATGTCACAGGTGATCAACTCGCGAGCCTCTATGAAGACCTCATTATTGTGCGTCGCATCGATACTGAAGCGACTGCCCTTCAACGTCAGGGCGAACTGGGCCTTTGGCCGCCGCTCTTCGGTCAAGAAGCTGCCCAAGTCGGTTCAGCTCGCACTCTGCGCCCCGACGACTTTGTGTTCTCCAGCTACCGCGAGAATGCTGTCGCATATTGCCGCGGCGTGAAGCTTCCCGACCTAGTGCGGGTGTGGCGCGGCACCGCCGCGTCGGGGTGGGATCCGTTCTCCGTCGGAATGGCTACCCCCGCAGTGATTATTGGTGCCCAGACGTTGCATGCCACCGGATACGCCGTCGGATGCAAGAAAGACGGCGTCGACAGCGTTGCGGTTGCCTATTTCGGCGACGGTGCCACCAGCGAAGGAGATGTCAGCGAAGCGATGGTCTTCGCGGCCTCCTTCAAGGCGCCCGTGATTTTCTTTTGCCAGAACAACCAGTGGGCCATCTCCGAGCCGGTTGGTCTGCAGGCACAGCGGCCGATCGCCGATCGTGCCCCCGGATTCGGCATCCCGAGCATCCGCGTTGACGGAAACGACGTTCTCGCGGTCATGGCCGCAACGCGCAGTGCCCTCGACCGTGCGCGTAACGGCGGAGGGCCAACCTTCATCGAAGCCGTGACCTACCGCCGTGGACCGCACACGACCTCTGACGACCCGAGTCGCTATGTCGACCCGGTGGTCGCCACAGAGTGGGAAGCGCGGGATCCGATCGCGCGCGTCGAAGCCTTTTTGCGCAGCGAAGGGGTGCTGACCGACGAACTGGCGGCATCTATCCAGTCACGAGCAGATCAGGTGGCGGCAGAGTTCCGTGCCGGATGTCTCGGGCTCGAGAACCCCGAACCACTCAGCGTGTTCGACAACGTCTACGCGACCGAGCATTCGGGCCTTGCCCGTCAAAAGAGCCAGTACAAGGCCTATCTAGAGGGGTTTGAGAAATGACTGAACTAACTCTGGCGAAGGCTCTCGGCTCAGGATTGCGCCGAGCGCTCAGCGATGACGACAAGGTTGTGCTCCTGGGTGAAGATATCGGAGCCTTGGGTGGCGTTTTTCGTGTCACTGATGGTTTGCAGCGCGATTTCGGCACAGAACGAGTGATGGACACACCGCTTGCTGAAGCAGGAATTATCGGCATGGCAGTCGGGCTCGCGTTCCGTGGTTACCGTCCGGTCTGTGAAATTCAGTTCGACGGCTTCATCTACCCGGGTTTCGATCAGATCGTTGCTCAGGTTGCGAAGCTGCACTATCGCACCGCCGGAAATGTGCGGATGCCGCTGACGATTCGTGTTCCCTATGGCGGAGGTATCGGAGCGGTCGAGCACCACTCTGAGTCTCCCGAAGCGTATTTCGCGCACACCGCTGGACTGCGGGTGGTCACCTGTTCAACGCCGCAGGACGCGCACAGCATGCTGCGTGAGGCGATCGCTTGCGATGACCCGGTTCTGTTTTTTGAGCCCAAACGTCGCTACTGGACTAAGGGCGACGTCAACGAAGACGCTGTCGGTCTACCGATGGGCAAAGCACGCGTTGTTGTTGAGGGCACTGATGTGACTCTCGTGACGTATGGCCCGCTTGTGGCAACCGCATTGGATGCCGCCGTGGCCGCTGCTGACGATGGGATTTCTCTCGAGGTGGTTGATTTGCGTTCGCTCGCCCCGGTTGACTTCGACACGGTTTCGGCAAGCGTGCAGAAGACGGGGCGACTCGTGATCACCCACGAGGCGTCAGAATCGGGCGGTTTGGGGGCTGAAATTGCGGCGACACTGACCGACCGCTGTTTCTACTATCTCGAGGCTGCTCCTGTGCGCATTACGGGCTTCGATGTGCCCTATCCACCGGCGAAATTGGAGGATCATTTCTTGCCTGATCTTGACCGGATTCTTGATGGTGTTGATCGCGCTCTTGGTCGCGCCAATTCGCTCACAGGGTGGAGTGCGTAATGGCTGTTAAGGAATTTGCGCTGCCCGATTTGGGGGAGGGCCTCACCGAGTCCGAGATCGTTGAATGGCACGTGGCCGTTGGCGACATGGTCACGTTGAACCAGCCCATTGCCGAAGTCGAAACGGCGAAAGCAATTGTGTCGCTGCCGTCGCCGGTTGCGGGCAAGATCGCAGCGCTGCACGCTGAGCCAGGTGCGACGGTGACCGTTGGCACCAAGATCGTGACGTTTGAGCTCGAGGGTGCTGCCGGCGGTTCGGGTTCTGCGGACGATGCTGGTGGTTCGAGGGAGTCGAATTCTCCCGAGCACGAAGAGAAGTCAGACTCGGCCAGCGCGACGGCTGCCCCCGAGCGTAACTCGGTGTTGGTGGGGTACGGCCCGGCCGTGGAGAGCGGCAAGCGCCCGACGCGTAAACCTCGCGCGGCCAAATCGGCCCCGCAGGAGAGTGAGACGGCGACAGTTGCCGCCTCAGACGCTCCCGACGCGCCCGCTGCTGGTGCGGCTCCAGGCGTGCCCGCTGCGACCGCCGACGCGCCCGTCCAATCTGAGCAAGCAACTTCCACACCTGCTGAGGCGCGCACAAAGACCACGCCGCCGGTTCGCAAGCTCGCGCACGACCTCGGTGTCGACCTCACACGAGTGCAAGGCACCGGACCTGACGGGGTCATCACGCGCGAAGATGTGTCGAAATCCGCCGACGCCGGAAGCCAGAGTGACGCAGGGCAAAGTGCCGGAAATAGCAGCTCAGGCGAGACCGCGGCGTCGGAGGAAGCCGGATCGTCGCCGAGAGCGGGCGGATCGAACGCTCGCCCTCGCGAACAGCGCACTCCAATCAAATCGGTGCGCAAGGCGACCGCTGCCGCGATGGTGTCGAGCGCGTTTACGGCACCTCATGTCACGGAGTTCCTGACGATCGATGTCACCCGCACAATGGAACTTGTTGCGCGATTGAAAGCTGGTGGCTCCGCAGCATCCGTGCTCGCGGTCATCGCAAAAGCAATGTGTATCGGCATCGCTCGCAATCCTTCGCTCAATTCACGGTGGGATGCCGAAGCCAACGAGATCGTCGAGTTTGGCTATGTAAACCTCGGTATTGCTGTCGCGACGCCGCGGGGGCTGATGGTTCCGAACCTCAAAGACGCCGATGCGATGACCTTGGCAGCGTTGACGGACGCTATCGGCACTACCGCCCGGGACGCTCGTGCGAGCAAAGCCACTCCGGCATCGCTGAGCGGCGGAACAATCTCGATCACCAACGTTGGCGTCTTCGGTATCGATGCCGGCACCCCCATCCTGAATCCCGGCGAAGCCGCGATTCTCGCCGTGGGTGCAGTACGAAAGATGCCGTGGGAACACAATGGCGAGGTCGCCCTTCGCGAGGTCATGACGCTCAGCCTGTCGTTCGATCATCGACTCGTCGATGGCGAACAGGGCGCCCGATTCCTCACCGATGTTGGCGCGATTCTCCGGGATCCCGGCACCGTTCTGAGCATGGTGTGACACGAGGGGTGGCCGCGACAGGTGACAATGGTCTTATGACCGAAAATCTCGACCCTGCTGCGGCCACCACTAAACCGCGTGCATCGCGACGTTTGCTGTGGGGTATTTTCGCGCTCGCCGCGTTCGTGGTCGCGGCCGACCAGTCGAGCAAATGGTGGGCCGTGACAAACCTTGGTGACGGAAAGAACATCCCCATAATCGGCGACCTGCTTTCGTTCCAGCTCGTCTACAACCCCGGCGCGGCATTCTCCATCGGCGAAGAATTCACCTGGGTGCTCACGATCATTGCGGCGATCGCCGTGGTCGCGATCACGTGGTACGCCGCGCAGGTTGAGTCGCGCGCGTGGGCGGTCGCACTAGGAATGCTGCTGGGTGGGGCAATCACGCACCTCGGCGATCGCCTTTTTCGCGACCCTGGTTTCGCTCGCGGTCACGTCGTTGACTTCATCAACTACAACGGCTACTTCATTGGCAACATCGCCGATATCGCTCTCGTCGGTGGTGCAATCATGATCGTCATCATTTCGCTCATGGGCATTGCCAGCAAGCCTGAGCCAGAAGCGGCGAGTGGTGCGGATGCCGCTGCAACACCCCCGGCGAGAGGATGACTGACCTCAGCCTGCGCATGCCCAACACGCGACTGCGGGCCGTTCTCAACCTCGGAACGAGACGTACGCCGCCGATAACCCTGCCACGGGCACTGGCCGCACCTGAGCTCTTTGCCGACTGGGACGACGAAGAGCAACTGAGCGATCTGCATGTCGAGTACGGCAATGGCCAGCTGCATCTAGAGACGACCAGCGCCGGCGTCAGCCATCACTTCCATACCCCGGCCGGTGAACATCGCGACTCGAGCCCATGGTCGGCCGACGACACCACCACACTCCTGCAGTGGGCGACGAGGCTGGCCAGCGACTTCCACGCGCTCATTCCGAACCTGCTTGATGACATCACCCAAGCTGCGGCCTGGCGCGACGCCGGGTTTGATCTCTACATTTGCGAGGTGGAGGAGCCCGTTCAGCTCGAGCTGCTCGAGATAGAGGTCGAGGGAGAGCTGTTGACGCTGCCCTGGCTCGGCGCCGGCAGCGTGACGCACGACCACATCGACGGCGAGAATCATCCAATCGCACTCGCCTGGGGTGCTGGAGAGTCTGAGCCCGATCAGCCGATCGCTGAAGCCTGGACGGACGCACGCACGGGTTCACCCCGATCCAAAGCTCTGCCCGGGGTCGACTGGGACATTATTGGGCTACCCGCAGATGAAGTTCTGCCGTGGCTCGAGGGTATCTACCTCAACCACCATGTAATTCCGGATGCGGCGGGCACGCTCCTGAACGCCGTCCTGCGCCGTCTCGGCGGGCTCGACGAGTCGTGAGGCTTATCGCCTAACCGCAAAGCTGCCCCAGTGACTGGCAGCTCTGATCGAGGACAGTAGGGCCTGCGGCCGATCAGTCGCAGACCCTCTTTGTGCTTGGCTCGTTAGTGTTCGCTGTGCCCGCGGCCACCACCGTTGTCACCGTCGTGGCCGCCACGATCGCCAAGGAGCTTGGCATCCATAGCCTTCTGTACGGCGTCGGCTTCAGTCTGGGTCAGAGTGCCGTCGGTGACGGCCTCCTCGAGAGTGGCTGCCTTCGAAGCAGTTCTCTCCGCGGCCTTTTCGGTCTGGATTTCCGCCAGCGCCGCGGTGACGGCGTCTTCGTCAACGTTGAGCTCGGCAGCCAGAGCCGTAACGAGTGCGGCCTTGCGGGCATCCCTAGCGGCCTCCTTCTCCTCGTCTGTGGCGTCCGTGGAAGTTGGCTTTTCCGAGGGTTCGGTGGCATCACGCACTGCGGAGAGGGCGTCAGTCACGTCGGCCTCGGTGAGGCCCAGCTTGGTGGCCAGAGCGGCGGCGTCAAGCCCTATGCCGCCGTGACCGCGGCCAGCGCGGTCACCGGTAGCTGAGTCGCCCGTTTCGGACGCGCTGGAACTGCCTGTAGCGGTGGTGAGAGTCTCGGCCTGAGCGGGCAGGGCCACAGCAAGTCCGACACACGAGGCCAGAACTGTGCCGGCTGCTCCTGCGATCAGTGTCTATCAGAACCCTATGGCGATCCTGCGAGAAGTGTGGGCAAGACCTGATGTCTTGCGGGGAAGCCCCTATGCGTCGAGCGCAGCCAGCGCCATCCGCTCAAGCACGGCACGTGCAGTGCCCGCACGGCCACTGTGGGGAGTCGAGTTGATGAGGCCGAAGGTTGCGTGGGCGCGGGTGCGTAGCTCGCTCGTCGCGGCATCCGGGTGAAGGCGGGCGAGCGTGGTTACCCACTGCTCGACATAGCTTCGCTGAAGGGTGCGAACGGTGTGCCGGTCATCGTCGGTGAGGCTGTCGAGGTCGCGATCTTGCACGCGGATGACGTTGGCATTTTCGAGCGCAAACTCGACGTGAAACTCCACGAGGCTTTCGAGCGCGGCGCGGGCTGAGGGTGCGGACTCAATCACGGTGTTGGCTCCCGTGCAGAGGTCGGTGCTGGCATCCACAAGCATGGCGGCGAGTACGGCTTGTTTGCCGTCGAAGTGGCGGTAGACGGCGGGGCCACTGATTCCTGCGGCTGCCCCGAGTTCTTCGAGCGAAACCCTAGTGAATCCGCGCTCAGCGAAGAGGCTGGCGGCGGCGTCGAGGAGGGCTTCTCGTCGGTCTGCTTTCGCTTGGCTTCGCGGAGTTGGCGTTTCGTTCATGCTCAGAGTCTAGACAGTTCGGTTAATGATCGCTAACCTAATTTGAGTTAGTATTGACTAACCCAAGTGGTCACAAGCCGCGCAGAACGAAGGTGTTCGATGGAGAAAATTACCACTGCCGCCCAACCGTCTCATCCGACGTTTGTGGCCAACGACGAGTCGATGCGCTCTCTCGTGGAGCAATTGCGCGAGCGACTCGCGACGACCGCTCTCGGTGGCTCCGAAAAATCTCGCGAACGTCATATCTCTCGCGGCAAGCTCTTGCCTCGCGATCGAGTCGATGAGCTTCTGGATGAGGGCAGTCCCTTCATCGAAATCGCGCCTCTTGCGGCCAACGGCATCTACGACGATCAGGCTCCCGGAGCCGGCGTGATTGCGGGCATCGGCCTCATTCACGCGCGCCCGGTTCTCGTGATCTCCAATGATGCGACGGTCAAGGGCGGCACCTACTTTCCGCTCACCGTGAAGAAGCATTTGCGGGCGCAAGAGATTGCTCTCGAAAACAAACTGGCGTGCGTTTACCTCGTTGACTCTGGCGGCGCGTTTCTGCCCATGCAAGACGAGGTCTTTCCCGACCGCGATCACTTCGGTCGCATCTTCTACAACCAGGCGCAAATGTCAGCGGCGGGCATCGCGCAGATCGCTTCGGTTATGGGCTCCTGTACGGCTGGCGGTGCGTATGTGCCAGCGATGAGCGACGAGACGATCATCGTGCGCAATCAGGGCACGATCTTCTTGGGCGGTCCTCCGCTCGTGAAGGCAGCTATCGGCGAGATCGTCACCGCCGAAGAACTCGGCGGGGGAGACGTGCACGCTCGTACCTCCGGCGTCACCGACCACCTTGCCGACGACGACCGCCACGCTTTGCAGATTGTGCGCGACATCATTGCGACGATCCCCAAGCCTGCGGCTCCCGCGTGGGACGTCGTCGAATCGCGTCCTCCCGCCGTCAACCCCGACGAGCTCTACGGAGTCGTACCGACCGACGTGCAGAGCCCTTACGAAGTGCGCGAAGTAATCGCTCGCCTCGTTGACGGCAGCGAGTTCCACGAGTTTAAGAAGGAATACGGCGCGACCCTGATCACAGGATTTGCGACGCTGCACGGGCATCCGATCGGCATCGTGGCTAACGCCGGTGTGCTGTTCAGCGAGTCAGCTCTCAAGGGCGCCCACTTCATTGAGCTGTGCGACCAGCGCGGCATCCCGCTGCTGTTTCTGCAGAACATTTCGGGATTCATGGTCGGCAAGGAATATGAGGCGGGCGGCATTGCCAAGAATGGCGCCAAGATGGTGACCGCCGTCGCTACGACGCGCGTGCCCAAGTTCACGGTCGTCATCGGCGGTTCGTTCGGGGCGGGCAACTACTCGATGTGCGGCCGTTCGTACTCGCCCCGTTTCTTGTGGATGTGGCCCAACGCCCGTATCTCCGTCATGGGCGGGCCGCAGGCTGCTGCGGTGTTGTCGACGGTTCGTCGCGATCAGCTCGGCGAAGACGAGTTCACCGATGACGACAAGGTCGCGTTCGAGAAGCCCATCCGCGAGCAGTACGAACGTCAGGGCAGCCCGTATTATTCGACCGCCCGCCTGTGGGATGACGGAATCATTGACCCCAAAGATACTCGAGATGTGCTCGGCATGGCTCTCGATATCGCTGCGGCCACCCCGCTGCCTGAGCCGGGCTTCGGCCTTTTCCGGATGTGATGGCAATGTTTTCTGCTGTTCTGGTCGCCAATCGTGGCGAAATTTCCTGTCGCATCACTCGCACCCTGCACTCGATGGGTATCCGTTCCATCGCTGTTTACACCGAGCACGATCGTGACGCAAAGCACGTACGGGTAGCGGATGCTGCCGTGCTGATCGAGAGCTATCTGTCGGTCGAGCAGATCGTTGCTGCCGCCCATGCCGTTCCGGGCATGAATGCTGAGGCGATTCATCCGGGGTACGGATTCTTGTCGGAAAACGCGCACCTCGCCGAGGCCTGTGTCGCGGCTGGTGTGACGTTCATTGGCCCGGGCATTGATGCGCTCACGATTATGGGCGACAAGATTGCGTCGAAAAAGCACGTAACCGAACGCGGTGTTGCGGTGATCCCCGGGATTGCTGAGCCGGGCATGACGAACGACGATCTGGTGGCTGCGGCCAATGAGGTTGGGTTCCCGCTGCTGATCAAGCCGTCGGCGGGTGGTGGCGGCAAGGGCATGACGATTGTGCGCGAGCCCGCCGCGGTTTCCGATGCCCTTGCTTCCGCACGTCGTGTGGCCAGTGCCGCTTTCGGCGACGACACCCTCTTTCTCGAACGGCTCGTCGAAAAGCCGCGGCACATCGAAGTGCAAGTGCTGGCCGACAGCCACGGCACGACGATTCACCTGGGGGAGCGCGAATGTTCGCTGCAGCGCCGCCACCAGAAAATCATCGAAGAAGCGCCATCTCCGTTGCTCGATGAGGCCACCCGCCAACGCATCGGTGAGGCGGCGTGCGAGGTCGCTCGCAGCGTCAACTACGTCGGGGCGGGCACTGTCGAGTTCCTCGTCTCCGACAATGCTCCCGACGAGTTCTTCTTCATGGAGATGAACACACGGCTGCAAGTGGAGCATCCTGTCACCGAACTCGTCACCGGCATCGACCTGGTGGAGTGGCAAGTGCGAATCGCTGCGGGTGAGAAGCTCACAGTGGAGACGCCGAAGCTCAGCGGCCACTCGGTTGAAGCCCGCATTTACTCCGAAGACCCCGCCAATGATTTCCTGCCCTCTGCGGGTCAGATCGTTAGCCTTCACGAGGCCACCGACGTGCGCGTCGACAGCTCGCTCGTCGAGGGCGGCACCGTCTCCGACCACTACGACCCGATGCTCGCCAAGGTCATCTCGCACGCGGCCACGCGAGAAGAAGCCCTCACGAAGCTCGATCGCGCCCTGGCCGACACCGTCATCCTGGGCGTCACGACCAATATCGAGTTCTTGCGGGCGCTGCTCGCTCGCGACGATGTTCGTGCTGGTGCGCTCGATACGGGACTCATCGAACGGGCTCTGGCCGAGATCGAGTTCACGGCCCCGAGCCCTGCCGTGCTTGCTGCGGCGGCCCTGAGCATCCATTCCGACCGCTGGATGCCCGGCTCACCGTGGCAGCAACCAAGCGGTTGGAGAATGGGGCAGCATCGCCCCGCACGCTACCGTCTCGAGTGTGCGGGGATCGTGCACGAGGTTCTGGTTTCCGGGGCACCGAGCGATGCGACTGTCACGGTGGCAAACGAGTCCAGGCCGGCTCGACTGACCTCCACCGGTGTCGAATGGGGAACGCTGAGCGTCGCGCTGACGATCGCGCGTGATACCGCGAACGCGGGGCCAGACAGCGCGACGATCTGGATCGCGCAGCAAGGCACATCATTCGCGCTGCATGAGCAGAGCCGCGCGGAGTCGCTGGCCACCCACCGTGCCACCCTCGCCCGGGTTGCTGGCGTCATCGATCCTGATCTTCGTTCGCCCATGCCGGGCACCGTTGTTGCGGTTGCCGTTGCCCACGGTGACACGGTGACTGCCGGTCAGACGGTGCTCACGATTGAAGCCATGAAGATGGAACACCCCGTTGTCGCAACCCTCGATGGGGTTGTTGATATCAGTCTGAAGCCAGGCGATTTGGTCACACGCGACCAAATCGTTGCCCGAATCGAATCGCCACAAGCGAGCACTGAAGGAGAAACCTCATGAGTCACGAAGTCACCGACCTCGGTGTCAGCCACCTTGGCCCCACGCATCTCGGTCTTACTGCTGAGCAGAAGAAGTTGCAGGCTGATGTGCGTCACTTTGCGGACACGGTTGTGGCGCCGGCGGCGTATGAGTACGACACGAAGCGTGAGTTGCCGTACGAGATCATCGCCCAGATGGGGCAGATGGGGTTGTTCGGTTTGCCGTTCCCGAAAGAATTCGGCGGGCAAGGCAAGGACTATATTTCGTTGTGCCTCGCCATTGAAGAGCTCGCGCGCGTTGACCAGTCGATTGCGGTCACTCTTGAAGCGGGTATCGGCCTTGGTGCGATGCCGATCTTCAAGCAGGGCACCGAAGAGCAGAAGCAGCAATGGGTTCCAATGCTCGCTCGCGGCGAAGCACTCGCCGGTTTCGGGCTGACCGAGGCGGATGCCGGCTCCGACGCCGCGGGAACCAAGACCACCGCAGAGCTTGTCGATGGCGAATGGGTTATCAACGGAACGAAGCAGTTCATCACCAACTCGGGCAGCGAGATCACGAAGGTGGTGACGGTAACGGCAGTGACGGGCCGCCGCGAAAACGGAAAGCCTGAGCTGAGTGCCATTCTTGTTCCCAACGGTACGCCTGGCTTCACGGTGCACCCGCCCTACGACAAGGTCGGCTGGCACACCTCTGACACGCACCCCCTGTCGTTCGATAATGTGCGTGTTCCCGAAGCAAACCTGTTGGGTGAGCGCGGTCGCGGTTTCGCCAACTTCATCGAAACGCTCGATGAGGGGCGTGTGGCGTTCTCGGCGCTGTGCACGGGGGCAGCGCAGGGCTGTCTCGAGGAGTCGATTCGCTACGCCAACGAGCGCCATGTCTTCGGCCGCTCGATCGGCTCGAACCAGCACATCGCGTTCAAGATTGCGCGCATGCAGGCACGAGTTCACTCGGCACGCTTGGCAACCTACGACGCAGCCCGCAAACTGGTTGCCGGAGTTCCCTTCAAGATGGAGGCGAGCTTGGCGAAAGTAATCAGCAGCGAGGCGGCCATGGATAACGCACGCGATGCCACCCAGATTTTCGGCGGCTACGGCTTCATGAACGAGAACCCTGTCGCTCGTCACTACCGCGACTCCAAGGTGCTTGAACTGGGCGAGGGCACGACTGAGGTGCAGATGATGGTTATCGCTCGCGAGTTGGGATTCGCCACACTATGACCGGCAAACGCATTCAGCAGCGCGGCCTCTGGTTCGACGAGTTCGAAGAGGGTGCCGTCTACTTGCACGCTCCGGGCCGCACGGTCACCGAGGCCGACAATGTTTTCTTTACGACGCTCACGATGAACACGCAGTCGTTGCATTTGGATGCGGCGTGGTCGGCGGAGCAGCCGTTCGGGCAGCGCTTGGTGAACTCGATGTTCACGCTGTCGACGATGGTGGGGGCATCCGTGGCTCAGCTGACTCAGGGCACGATTGTGGCCAACTTGGGCTTCACTGAGGTGAATTTTCCGCATCCGCTGTATCACGGAGACACGATGTATTCCGAGACTGAGGTGTTGGAGAAGCGGCTGTCGAAGTCGCGTCCCGGCCAGGGCATCATTTCCCTGCGGCACACTGCCAAGAACCAAGATGGCGTCGTTGTTGCTGTAGCGACGCGCTCGGTAATGGTTTGGACTGAGGAGAACGCACCGTGAGTTTCACACTGGGCCCGTCAATTCTGTTTGTTCCGGCTGACCGCCCCGATCGCTATGCGAAAGCTCTTGAGCGCGCGGATGCCATCATCATCGACCTTGAGGATGCTGTTGCCAGTGTCGACAAGGCTGAGGCTCGTAAGGCACTCATCGCGAACCCGATGGATCCGGCACGCACGATCGTGCGAATCAACCCCGCCGGCACCCAGGACCACGACAGCGATCTCGAAGCTCTCGAACAGACTGATTACCGCACGGTGATGCTCTCGAAGGCGGAGTCGGTTGCCGATTTCGATGCGCTCACCGAGCTCGAGGTGATCGCCCTCTGCGAGACGGCTCGCGGCGTTCTCGCGGCGACAACTCTCGCGGCGCTCGATTGTGTGGTTGCCCTCATGTGGGGTGCCGAAGATCTCGTGGCTTCGCTTGGCGGTTCGTCGTCTCGCGAAGATGACGGCCCGTACCGGGGTGTGGCACTGCATGCGCGTTCGTCGGTGTTGCTCGCGGCTGGCGCGTATTCGAAGGCTGTGATTGATGCGGTGCATCTCGACATTGCGGACACCGATGGTCTGGCTGCTGAGGCTCGGGATGCCGCAGCGCTCGGGTTCACGGCTACGGCCTGCATTCATCCCTCACAAGTAGCTGTTGTGCGCGAAAGCTATGCGCCCACGGTCGAGCAAATCGCGTCAGCACGGGCACTTCTCGCCGCAGCGGAATCGCAGCCAGGAGTCTTCAGCTTCGAGGGCCGCATGGTCGACGGCCCCATCCTGCGGCATGCGGAGTGCGTGGTGGCGCGGGCGGGGTTGCGCGAGGGTTAGACGGCTAAAGTTATGTCAGCTCGTGTGGAGAGCGGCGACAGCGTAAATTCAGGCAGGTTCCAGTTCGCCGAACTCTCCTGCTATTGGGTCTCCTCGCTGCCAAAAGTCCCGTTCGGTTCGACCTCAAAATACGCGCCCATTGTGTCGGAGAACTCATCTTTCATCCAGCGATTCCGGCGTTCTATCGCGGCGTCGGAAGTCCCGAGCACCCAATTGTGTCCAGCATCGGGGACGAAACCGAGAGAGGTGAGCAGTTGGCGCGCAGTCTTAGGGTCGATGTCGAGCAATCGGCAGAGATCACCTGTAATCCATTTTTCCTTGCGGTCTACTAGTGCGCGTAGCTGATACGGTGCATGCAAATTGTGTTCTTTCCACGCTTGGGCGACTTTCTTGGCGCGGCGGGATCGTAGGGGCATGATGGCTTTTTCCCGCAGAATCGCTGCACCAGCTCCGATCCCAATTTCAACGCCATGATCGACCAGCCAGGAAACGATGTCGATCCAGATCGGGTCACCGCCCCAGCCTGCTGTTCGGACCACCGCAATGACTTCTGGAGACGGCTGACTCAGCCCTGCTCGGGATGCCTCCCGTAACCCGCGGAACGTGACTGGCTTTTCGAAAACCACCTGTGAGAAATCTGCTGTGCCGTCTTGTCTGACGAGGAACTCGGGCATCACTACATCTATCTCATCTCCGACCTGAGCCGCGGCGCCGTTTGGCGAAGCCACTAGGCGAATTGACCCGAGATCGAGAGAGCTCGCGAACTCAAGCCCCGGGTCAAGCTGTTGCGCCCCGAGGGCGGTGACCACGCCGACCTTCATTTCATCGTCAGCATCGACATCGAGATGAACGACTGCCGCGACGCGAAGATTCTTTCGGCTTGGCCCAACAAACTCCTCTGGGTCGCAAATAAGTACCCGCAGAGGGTGTTGCGCAGAATTCATTTGGGGTCCAATCTAACGAGATGAGGAAAGATTACTGCTAAGGGGAAGGCTAGACTCCCATTTCGAGAATATTGACGTATACGGCTTTGCCTAGATTTTTTTAATGAGCCG
This sequence comes from Rhodoglobus aureus, assembly GCF_039527955.1. Classification (NCBI taxonomy): domain Bacteria; kingdom Bacillati; phylum Actinomycetota; class Actinomycetes; order Micrococcales; family Microbacteriaceae; genus Rhodoglobus; species Rhodoglobus aureus. Next base: position 115,351 of record NZ_BAAAKW010000026.1, read on the forward strand.
ACTGCAGATCCGAGAGCTGAGGAATGAGACCGTCCATCACGATTCGTAGTCCCGGATGCAGCTCGGTGACAGACATCCACTAATCTTCCGATCCCGAGTCGTCTCGGGACGCGCGAGCAAGGATCGGCCTCCGCAACATGGTCTTGGAGGCCGCAGTCATTGCACCTCACAAATTCTCAAGCTTCTCCGCAGCGCTCTCTGACGGCATGAAACTGGCACGTCTGCTGACTAGTAATGGTCCCGCCAAAGTAAGTTCGCTAGATGTGCTCATTTCGCGAGCATTAAACGGCGAGCACTTGAGCACGGGGACCTGACAATCCGTCGTCCCCGAGGGAGCTATTCCTTCGTCTGTCAGCGTCCCGTCTGTCTAGCCTTTGCTCAAACCCCATGGCTTGCTGCGGTTTACGCTGATCTGACGATTCACCCGATAGCGCCGGATTGTCTTCGGGTCGACCCGGAAGAGCGAGGTCTTTCGCCCGTGTTCAACTTCACGGACCATACGTTCGAATCGAGTGGACGGTTCGTCCGGCGACTCGAACCACATGCGATCTGAGTAGAAGAGCACAACGTTCGTGCCGCCGCCTTCGCTCACACGGGATGGATACGCGATGCCATCGAGTCGGGGAACTGCCCATTCGCGGAACGCATCTGTGAGTACCTGCGTCGGCGCGTAATCCACCGGATGACTGCCGTCGAGGATCACCGGCTGGGTAATCCGCTCAACATAAAATCCAAGGGAGGTAAGTCGCTCGTCCCCGTCCTGCTTCGGTGCGTCATCGAAGATGCTCCCCGTAGGTGGAACCGTCGTGAGATCCAGAATCCGCAACGGCTGCTGCACGACAAACGTCCCGACCACAACCTCGTCGTAGGGGCTATGCGCTGCGACTTCCGCGCAAGCGGTCGCGGCGTCGAGCGCCACATAGAACATGGGCACCCCCTGGGCATTCATCCGACCGGCGCTCGCTCTATCCCGTGGCGCCGCTCCGAGTTCGCGCGCAGGGGCCTTCTTGGCCTTCGCTTCGAACTCGAGAGCGTCGCGCTCGATACGTGCCCGGTAAACCTTTGTGCCTCGCTCGAAGACGCGAACGAGTCCCATCCTCTCCTCCGCCAGCACGAGGAGCGACTTGACAAAGGCGTAGTTCTTTTCCGCTGCCGACTCGGGCTGAGCACCGCGGGATGCGGTTAGCATTCTCGACTCATGTTTGACGCTGTCTTCGAAGTCGTTCCATTCGAACTGGACGCCCGCCTCATAGTCCATGTCATAGGGAATGAACCAGTCGACATCATCGTGGATGAGGGAAACCACCGTCTCCGTCACGGCATCCAGCACGTCGAGTTCGATAGCGTCCGCCAGCAAGGATGCGGCCGCTTCTTCGGTGGTCAAAGGGTCGAGCAACTGTTCGCCGTCGATATAGAGGCCATCGTGGTCATGAGCCCGAAGCATCGTGTCATAGACCACCTGAGCCAAGCGCTCAAAGTTAACGACACTGCCTGACTGCGGACGTCCGATTGCGGCGCAGATCAGGCATTCACCGTCTTCGGTGGACACCGAAAGTCGACGCAGCAATTGCTGATCAGAAATGTGCGACAAGCAAAGTGCGTCGTCGGTGAATGAAACAGGGTCGAATTCCATGACCACATCGTCGCAGGCAGCTTAGTCTGGTGCAATGGTCGAAACGCATAGCAACGATCTTCAGAGTCTGCTGACCCAGTACGTTTCTGCGCGCAACGACATAAAAGCGCTCACAAGTCTGGCTCGTAGCGCTGGAATCGCGCGGACCGACAACCTCGTAGGGGAGCTCGGTGAATACCTAGCGCTACAGGTGTACGGCGGTGAGCTCGCAGTGACATCTGCCCGCGACATCGACCTGATTGCGGCAGACTATCGCCGAATCCAAGTCAAGACTCGCGCTCTGCCTGCCGGGGAGCTTCGCGTCTATGACTTTGCATCGCTCGATTTCGACCTAGCAGTTTGCGTCAGGTTTGAGATCCCCTCGTTCGAACTGCAATGGGCGCGGGAGTTCAATCCTAAGCAACTGCTGGACGTAGCAACCCCGCGATCCGGAGGAGTCCGTGTGACGGGCGCCCGCGCGCGCGACAACGGTGCAGACGTGACACATACTTTTCGCGCCAGTTGGGAGTCTATTCGGTGCCGCTCGATGGACACGTTGGGATAACGACCGGAGAATAGGCTTAGCCGAGGGGGAGTCCACACTCCCAGCCGCGGCGTAGCTGAAAGGTTGCCGGGCAGCTATGGAACTGGGCTGCCGTGCTCGACCTAAAACGGGCGATTGAGGAATCCAATAGAATTCCCACGTGCAAAGCAAAACTACTTTATCGACCGTCGTCCTCCTCTCGGCCCTTCTGATGGGTTGCAGCAGCGAAACGCCTGAATTGCAGGCAGAAGTTGCCCCCTCGGGAGACCCCACTGATTCGAAGACAATTGCGTCGTGCGAAGATTTTGCAAGTTTGATCGCGGATATGGCTGCGAATGGTGCTTGGATGAGCGAGCTCTCGGGAGACACTTTTGATGAGTTCCTTGACAACGTCGACGCTGTTGCACTGTCTGCTGACGACGAGATCGTACGCGATCGGATGCTGAAGTTCATCGATGACCTGCCCCCGAACTACTTACTGACTTCGGGGGCAGGACTCGAGTCGCTCGTCGATCTGAACAACGATGTTTCGCGCGCGTGCGACGCAGCTGGTGCGCCCATAGCGACACTCAACGTCGGAAGCTAGTGCTAAGTGGGTTGAACCAGATGGTGAGTCTGGTTGATCTCAACTTCCGCGAGAGTAGGCTAGCGATCGTTCAGCATGATTCGACGGCGGAACCCCACACCCAAGCCCAGCGGGACTCACCGCTGATCGTGTTCCATTCGATCGCGACAGCAGGTTCAGTCCAGGTCACGGCTATCGCATGCACGGCTACCGCGCCAGCGGAGCATCGAACCCAAGCCCTAATGGGGCGCGGGTTTCTCGTGCGTGTCAGGTCAAAGCGGCTAATTTCCAGCTCTTCATTGCTCAGAGAGAGCGGCACGCTCGACGCCATGATGCGCGCATCAATTCCCGCATCTATTCGTGCGTCGACTTGACATGCGTATCGTTTGTTGCTCGCCACGAGATCAGACTAGATCCGGCCGCCGACGAACGACCGATCGAGAAGCTATCCCTGTAGTTTCTGGCAAGCGGCGCCGATGCTGACAACTACGGTGCAGATGTGTGGCCGGCGACCCAGTGTTTCAGTATCCGAGTTCGATTCGTCTCGCTAACTTGGCCGGGTCAGGAGCATTCACCGTCGGCTTGGCGATTTCGACGTCGATGATTTTCTCAGCTCAGCTCAGCTCAGCTAGGTTTTGCGGATCGGGTCGTTCTTGACTCTGTACCAGCGGACAGAAGTGCGGCCGTTGGGCCGGATTTTCAGGATGCCTGCGTCGAAGGCACGATCGACGAAGGCCGATAAGCAACCACTGTCATCAGAGACAATCAATGTGATTTGCCTAAGATGTTGGCGCAATGTGGGCACGTAACCGCTGCGAACCTGTCAGCGCGCTATCGCAATCCCTGTCGGTGCCTTTCCGTGGATAAATCTTGGCGCCGCGCTTCAGCTTCGTAGCGCTCAGCCATTCCCTCAAGCATGCGACGGACGGTAGGCCACGAATCAGCGCCAGACGCGTAGTCGCGGTACCTATCGGCCAGTTCCCATTCTTGCGCGCCGCCATCCGTGAGACCACGAGAAGTCACGCCCCGTGAGTTGAAGAAACCCGTGGCGATACCTCTCATGACCTCGTCGCTCGCGAGTCGTTCGAGCAAGTCACGGACATCATGCGAGAACGGCGAGCCGTCCTCGTTCTTGGGCGCGTGGCTGAGGACCTCTCCGATATGCAGATCACCGATCACCGCCCGATCTACTGCGGCCAGGCCCCCTCGAACTGCATCAATCCACGCTGCGAGCTCTTCAACGTCGATCGTGCCGTCGTCACACACGCCGGGCACTTGGTTGCATGTCCGCAACACCTCCCATGCTCGACTTGCTGTAGATCTTTGCTGATCCGTCAGTTCGTCGCCCACATCCTCATCCTCTGCTTCGTCGCCGTCAACTGATGTACCGCTGGTCGAGGCGCTCGTCTCTGGCCGGAAGCAGGCAACAATCAACTCGATGAAGAAATCGGGGTTCGATTTGATCTCGGCGTGCAGCGCTGGCGAGCTCCCATCAAAGCTCGACAGCGGAAGCAGCTGCCACTCAAGCGCGACGACCCGTTGCGAACCCAGATGTTCGCGATGCGCGGCGAGGACGTCGAAAATTCTTTCCAACTCGTAGTGCTGCAGGTTCTGAATTTCGGGATCGGGATCGGGATCGGGCTTGGCGATGAGCGCCTCCAGCGCGGCCGCAAGCAAGTCCGCAGTCTCCTCACCGGCCGAACTGCCTTTAAAGTAAAGCTGGTTGAGCATCAAAGCGGCAACGGGACGCCCCGCATCGAGAAGGCACCACCCCGACTGTAGGGCTTTTGAGAAGTCGCCGCCTAGGCCGAAGTAGTTGAAGTTCTGCCAGTAGATTTCGCTCACACGGCTGTGCAGCCCCCCGAGGAGGGCTTGCGCAGTCACTTGGTCCGGTAAGTAACGGAGCAAGAATGCTTGTTTCTCGGGGTCGTCGAACTCCTCCAACAGTGCGTCGATCGGGGAGTCATCCTGACGAAGTCGCGACGCAAAGTACCCGGCTGCCATCGAAGAAACCGTGGTCGATTCCGAGGAGAGCTGCGTGAGAATATCTCGCTCCACCGGCGCCGCAGCGTTGCCTAGAGAAAACCCCACTACCCAAGGATCCGCCTGCTCGGCGAATTCGAATACGCCATAAAGGCCGCTCGCGCTGAAGATTGAATCGACTGCAGCTTGCCGCTGGTGGGCGAGTTCTTTCTCGTATGCTGCGTAGTCATCGCGCCGACGAATGTCGCCGAGCGTAACCCAATCCTTCCGGAACAACCAGCGGTGTCTGAGGGCCAAAATAGCCGGTTCGATCGTGTCTCTCAGAGCGACCAACGGAGACAACTGAACGGTGCTGAGAGCCCAAGCAGCATCGGCATACTCAAGGTGACGTCCCACGAGTTCGCGTAACGCCTCGAACACGTCGGCTGTGTCATTCGCCGACCATCCATAGTGTGTGCTGGAAACCTTTGCCGCAAACTGCGCGCGAAAGTCGTTGCCGAAGTCGTCGAGCCGGGGCACGATTGCGAGCGCTAACGAGGGAGTCATTTCAAATTTCTCGGCTAGCGCTGTTGAAATGTGATCGAGCGCCGCTCGAATTTCGCCGTTAGTGACAGATGAGTCTGTGCGCCAATCCCGATAGCGCGGACCCGAGTGATTCATTTGCCATCCATGCCCGTCGGGTATCATTTGCAACAGGAGCTCCGCCGCTGAGTCACTCCTATCGACGATAATCTCGATGCACCGAAGGCGTTGCTCGAGAAGCGCGGCCGTCTGCGGCCGCCACACACTCAAAATCCCAAGCAGGCTCGCTCGGGGTCGATTCGAGAGCTCTCCGCCCGGGTCAAGCGCGTCGAGGGCTACGAGGATGCGGACGACATCCTCGACATAGTTGGGAGACCAAGCGAGGCTTTCGAGTGCCCACAGGAAAGCCGAGTGAGGGGAGCTTTGTCCGAAGACCCCTGAGTTCGCCTTCGAATCTTGAAACATTTTCACTTGTAGCGGATCCGATCCGGTCAAGCCCGCTCTGATCGACGAGAGAAACTCCTCAGGAGCACCCTCAGCGAGGAATCCGATCACGTCGCTTAGAGATGCCCACAGTTGGTACGTGGAGTCCTTGTTGGCGGAGTCGAACACACTTCTCGCCAACACTCGAGCGAACTCGGAATGCTTGTTTGAGGTGCCTGTCACAACGATGTCGCTTGCCCCCGCCACTGCAACATATTCGGCAAGGCCCCTTCGGATCGCGGGCGAATGCGGTCTGAACACGCCGTCTATAGCGGCTTTCCACCGTTCCTGAGGGTCGAGCGCTAGAACTGGATCAGCAGCCCCAAACACTTCGAGCGCGGCCGTTTCGAGCGCACGCAAATCCTCCTTTGTGATTGACGGCGCAAGCAGTGCCCATGCATCCTCTCGCGCGACGACGTACCACTCGTCCTGAACGACATCCAGGAACGGCATGTCGTCGCCAGCGCGCAGTTCCTGCGCTCGGGAAGCCACATGGGCGAATGAATCTTCTACGATTGACTCGACTGCTGCGCGATCTCCAACCTGCTCAGCGCGCCAAGAACCAACCAAGCACAATCGGCGAGTTGTCGAATCCGGCGCGTTCGCCCATGGCGGTGTGTAGATACCGGGAAGAATAGCCAGCTTTCGCCTGAGGGCAAGGAGGCTTCGTCGCGCCAAATATCCCAACTCGGATGGGTTAGCCTCACTTGCGAGCAGTCGAGACACTTCCTCAGAACCAATGCGCCCGACGTCAATGCTGGTCGAGTCTCCGGGCGAAGCAAGAACAACTAGCTGATGAGCGTGGTTCGTAGACAAGCCACGCGCCAGGTTGAAATCGCTCAGCAAGATAATTAGAGGCGCTCCCTGAGCAATGAGTCGTTCCAGACTGTTTGCGTCAGAGACGACCAGTGTGCGAGCCAGGAGCGCTCTTGTTGCCCGCTCGTTAGATGCCGATAAAGCTGCCGCCACAAATGCCATCGCCTCCTCGAAGCGGAGTCCGCCCCCGATAGGCGTCACTTTCGCCCCGCCCGCGATCCTGTCCACGAACGACTTGGCCGAGTCCGCCCTCCCAGCGAGAACGATTTCGGCACCCAACGGCGACGTCGTTGATGGAATCCACGTGTCGGTCCACCACTCTTCGAGCGCACGAACACCAGGAATTGCTCTACCAAGCTTCGCGGCCAGCCAAGCCGTCGTCGCAGGCGCCGATTCGAGCCAGAGATGCACCCGGTCTAGGTTGTAGGCGCGGACCTCGCGCCAGCGACGAAGTTTGTTCTTCTCACCGGCCCAAGACCTCGCTTTCGTCCACGGAGCGAGGATTACTTCTACGTAGGTACTGTCACGAGCCTTATGCCCGGGCGGGCCAGATATCCGCTTCGAGTAATCATCGTTGGCCTTCCCGTCGTTCCCTCCGACTGAGAGCTCCCAAACCGATACCCCACCTGGCATATGCGGAGTTGCCGTACCAGCACTAGCAACGCCATCGAACCCGCCCGCAGACACGCCCGACTCTCCGGGCATGTCCAAGTCGACTAGATCCGTCGCCGTCTCAGCTATTAGGCGCCGAATCAAAATGGGGAGCGTCATATCGAATCCGCCGGTCGACGCCGCTGCCCGCAGGTCGTCGCGATTGAAAGGAGGCCAAGTCATATTTCAGAATCTACTGGCGACCAACTGCCTTCAGCGGTGCGACCCTCCGGCGAATAACCGGCTTGTTGGACTACTTCATTCGTTTTGCTCCGGTCGCGATCCATTGGTGACCTCGCGCGTTCGATGTTAGTAAACCCAAACGTGGGCGAAGAATGCGCAGAGAAAATCAGCGCATCGCGCCGAATTGCTCCGCGTCGGGTCGAAGCATCCCCACCCCCTTAGTGTGATCGATGAGCATCCTGATCACCGCAGCAAACATTCCGGTCTGGGAATAGCAAGTTGATTTGGCCCCGGGTTTGTCGTTTGATTCGGCCCCACCCCGGGTAGGGTTTTCTGGGTTGCCGTTGGTCGCGGCGGGTTAGCCTTTCTGT
>NZ_BAAAKW010000027.1:0-72745 GCF_039527955.1 Rhodoglobus aureus
TTACATTCCGAACCCGGAAGCTAAGACTCTCTGCGCCGATGGTACTGCAAGGGGGACCTTGTGGGAGAGTAGGACACCGCCGGACTTCAATTGTAAAATGGCCACACCTTCGGGTGTGGCTATTTTGCTTTAACCAGTCGCTGCAGACTCCCAACGCGACCGAGCTTGCAGCTCGTGCTAGCGCTGGTTAGGCGTCTAGTTGAGCGTCAACCCACTCGATTCCGGCAGGCTCGAGCATACGTTCGCCTGCTGTAGCTCCTGCAACCAGCGCTGCCAACTCCGGCTCACCGTCGGGTGTAGAAGCGATCATCATCACCGCTGAGGCTTCGTACTCGGTGCCGAGCACCACGACGCCATGCTGCCGGAGCTCCGCCTCTACGCGGCCGGCAGCCGAGTGCGGAAGCGACAGGCGAAACAGCTGGCGACGCTCCCTTAGCACGAGTCCTTTGCTGGCTACGGCATTCTCGATGGCTGCTGCAGTAGCATCCGAATAGGCGCGGATCAGTCCGCCAGTTCCCAGCAGCGTTCCGCCGAAATAGCGACTCACTACGGCGACACAGTCAATCAGATTGCGACCGTTCAGCACATCGAGGATGGGGCGACCAGCGGTGCCCGACGGTTCGCCATCGTCGTTCGAGCGTCGCACCTGGTCGGGCTGGCTGTTCGAACCCAAGACAAATGCGGAGCAGTGGTGTCGAGCGTTCCACTGCGTCTTGCGAGCCGCATCTATGACGTCGCGGGCATCGGACTCGGTCTCCACGCGCACGATCCGGCACACGAAACGGGAGCGTTTGACGTCAAGCGCGGCCTCGGCCCAAGAGCCGACACCGCCGCGCAAAGTGTGCTCGGCCATTTGCCTATTCTCTCGCAAATAGCTTGTGCGCGGATGCGGATGCGGATGCGGATGCGGATGCGACGCGCGTCAGAGTACCGGCGTCAGCATCACCGTCAGCATGCGCGTGCCGGTGAGCTGCGAGTGCGACTGTCGGCTTGGCAGTGACTGCGCGCCGGCACAGCCCACAGGCGGGCGTAGGCTGAGTGCATCATGGAGCTCTTTGCCGCAATCGTTCTCTTTCTCAGTGCGCTCTTCAACATCGTGGCGTGGCCGCGGTTCTTTAAGCGGGTTAGTTCTGACCCTCGAGCTCGGGATGCGGCGGGCAAGCCAACAGCGTTCTATCGAGTGCATGCGGTGCTGCTTGCCATCGCGCTGCTGCTCGCCGCGGCGTCCGTTGTCGCAGGGATTCTTCTTCTCGGTAGTTAGCTCACGTGATTCTTCAGTTCGCGCATTAGGGCAAGTCGCTGAGTAGTTTGTTGATGCGCATGCCTGGCGATGGCGTAGAGAGCGTGCAAGTTTGGGGCGCTGAGTCCCCGGTAGCGCTGGGGGTCGCCAGCGCTAACCTGCCGCGACGGCGTGTGCGGTGAGGTATTCACTGAGCACCACTGCGTGGTTGACCTCGGGATCCTTCGCACCATACAAAAGTGTGACATGCGGATGGGAGCTCAGCCGGGCCACGATCTCCGGCAGCTGCGTGTTGTCGTCGAGTTCTGCACGGTAGCGGGAGGTGAACTCGTCGAAGGAATCTGGGTCGTGATTCCACCAGGTGCGCAACTCGGGGCTGGGAGCCACGTCCTTGCACCACTCGTCGAGCGCCGCATCCGCCTTGCGGACTCCGCGGGGCCAGAGTCGGTCGACGAGTACGCGATAGCCTTCGGCATCGCGACGCGACTCGTAGATCCGCGAGATCGCAAACTCGGTCACTAGTTAGCACTCCTTAGCTCGCACCCGATTGCCGATGCGCTTGTCAGCATTGTCGCCCAGTATAGGGAGTATGAGTTTTGTGCTGCCGCCGCTTCGGCACCCCCGTCGCACGATTGGCGACCGCACCTTCGACTTCTCCCGCCGGGTGGCGGTGATGGCGATCGTCAACCGCACGCCAGACTCCTTCTACGATTCGGGGGCCAACTTCGCGCTCGAGGATGCCGTGGCAGCAGCTCTGCGTGCGGTGGAGCACGGTGCGGACTGGGTCGACATTGGTGGAGTCCCGTTTGCTCCGGGCGACGCTGTGAGCGTTGAGCAGGAGGCAGCGCGCGTCGTTCCTGCCGTACAGACTCTGCGCGAGAAGTCTGATGTGGTGATTTCAGTCGACACTTTCCACGCAGAGGTCGCGCGGCGTGGCATCGAGGCCGGCGCTAACGTGATCAACGATACGACTGGTCTGAGCGATCCCGATCTCGCCGCGGTGGTTTCCGAGAGCGAAGCCTCGCTCGTTTTGGTGCACTCGCGGGCAAGTCCACGCACTCAGTTCGCGCGACCACAGTACGACGATGTTGCCGCAGAAGTGCGCGATTTTTTGGCGGCGCGGGTAGAGATGGCTCGTGCTGCAGGGGTGCCTGAAGAGCGGCTCTTTGTCGACCCCGGCCATGACCTCAACAAGAACACCCTGCATAGTCTCGAACTCACTCGGCGGCTAGACGTGATCACCGCCCTTGGGCTGCCGACGCTGGTCGCACTCTCCAATAAGGACTTCATCGGCGAAGTGCTCGATAAGCCGAAGTCGCAGCGACTCGAAGGCTCACTCGCCGCCGCTGTGGCGAGTGTGCTGAATGGTGCACGAGTAGTTCGGGTGCACGAAGTCTCCGAAAGTGTGGCGGCAGTGCGAATGGCCGAGGCCATCTTGGGGCTGCGTGAGCCCGCGCTGCTGAAGCACAACATGTCAGATGCAAACGAAAGGTAGATTCTGGTGGCAACCTCATCCGAAATCCGAACACTCACTGCCGGCGCTGAACTTAGCGACGAACAACTGCTGGCCAGCTATGCGATCGCAGATCGTTCCGTGCCGTGGTTGCGCGCCAACTTTGTCTCGAGCATTGACGGCGCGGCAACCCACGAGGGCACTTCGGGTCCGCTCGGTACCGCTTCGGACGGCCGGGTCTTCGCGCTGCTGCGGCGACTAGCGGATGTGATTGTGGTCGGTGCGGGAACAGTGCGCCAAGAGGGCTACAAGAATTTGGCTCTCGACGAGGATGCTGAGAAATGGCGGAAAGCCAATGGCCTCACTCCGCAACCTAGGTTTGCTGTGGTCAGTGCGTCGCTGCGTCTCGAACCGAGCGACCTCGCGGACTATGCCGCACGACCGTTCGTGATCACGACCGAAAGTGCATCGTCGCAGGCTCGTTCGCAGCTAGAGGAGGTGGCCGAAGTGATTGTCGCCGGGGATACGGAGGTCGATACCGTCGAGCTGAAACATGTACTTGCCCAGCGTGGCCACCCCCAACTGCACAGTGAGGGTGGACCGACACTATTTGCCACGATGATCGCTCAAGGAGTGGTCGACGAACTCTGCCTGACCATTAGCCCCCGCTTGGAAGGTGGCTCAGCTCGCCGAATCGTCGATGCTGCCGAGGCAACCCCGCAAGACATGGCTCTGGCGCATGCGCTTGGCGGCGATGACGGCACGCTCCTACTGCGCTACGTACGGGCGGCTCGCTAGCACTCGACAACGTTGACGGCGAGACCACCCATCGAGGTCTCTTTGTAACGCGAGCTCATGTCCTTGCCGGTCTCGGCCATCGTGATGATGACCTCATCGAGCGAGACGCGGTGTTCACCGTCACCCCACAGCGCCATCTTTGCGGCGTTGATCGCTTTGGCGGCGGCGATCGCATTACGTTCAATGCACGGAATCTGAACGAGACCTCCGATGGGATCGCACGTGAGACCGAGGTTGTGTTCCATCGCGATTTCGGCCGCGTTCTCGACCTGCTCGGGTGTTCCGCCCAAGATCTCGGCAAGACCGGCAGCAGCCATCGACGACGCTGAACCGACCTCGCCCTGGCATCCGACCTCGGCACCAGAGATCGATGCCATGCGCTTGTAAAGCACACCAACGGCAGCGCTGGCAAGCAGGAAACGCTCGGTGGCATCATCCTTCGTCACCTGGTCGGCATCTTTCATACCCGGCGCGTAGTGCGTCGCGTAGAAAAGCACAGCAGGAATGATTCCGGCGGCGCCATTGGTGGGTGCGGTGACTACCCGGCCACCCGATGCGTTCTCTTCGTTCACGGCCAGAGCGACTAGGTTTACCCACTCTTGCCAGAAGGCCGGATCACGGTTGGGGTCTTCGCGGCGCAGACGCGCGTGCCAGTCTGGTGCGCGTCGACGAACCTTCAGATTGCCGGGGAGGTTGCCGGTGCGCTCGAGGCTGTTGTTTTTGCACTCGTCCATGACGTCGCGAATGTGGAGGAGCCCCGCGGTGATTTCAGCCTGAGTGCGACGGGCGAGTTCGTTGCGCAGCATCACCCCGCTGAAGCTGAGGCCCTCTGCGCGACAGTGGGCGAGGAGTTGTGCTGCGGTGCGGAACGGGAGCGGATCCGCGACTGCTGCCGGGCCGGTTGAGGAGCTGCCGTCACGGTTGTCACCCTCCCGGTAGATGAATCCGCCACCGATCGAGAAGTAGGTCGCCTCAAGCACAGCGTTGTCATTCGCATCGTATGCCGCGAACCGCATGCCATTGGGATGCCCGTCCAGAACGGTGAGCGGATGAAGCGCAATCGCGCCCTCAGTGAACGGGGTTTCGCGGCTGCCCGCAAGCTGCAGCATCCCCGAACTCTCAATGCGTTCGAGAATCGTCTCCATCTCTGCAGGCAATACCTGGTCGGGGAGCTTGCCCTCCAAGCCAATGAGCACGGCGCTCATGGTGCCGTGACCTGCGCCCGTAGCGGCGAGGGAGCCATAGAGTCGCACGCTGAGCGAGGCGACAGAGTCGAGCATCCGATGTTCGGCAAGGTCTGCAGCGAACGATGCGGCAGCGCGCATGGGGCCGACCGTGTGCGAACTGGATGGGCCAATGCCAACGGTGAACAGGTCAAAGCTGCTGAGGGGAACCTCTTCGAGTGACGGTGTGGGCACTTCGGTTCGGGGCGTCAGATTGCGAATTGGCACGGTGACTCCATTTCTTCACCACACATCTTCGTGCGGGCGTCGTTGAGTCCTCTCCGCTCTGTATCGGGCCTGAGAGTTTCCGCACGCTTGTGGCGTTGCGTTGCCCCGTCGGCGAGTCGGACAGGGCCGACTACTTTTCAGAGTTGCCTAGCCACTGCGGTACTGGTGCCTGAGAGATTCCCGGAGAGGGTTTGCTCCTACGGCGCCAACCAACGATCGGAAGGGCTCTCCCGCAGCGGTATGACGGCTGTTCACTTGTGCCATCAGCATACACTTTCGGCCGCGAACGATGCCGGACTATTATGCGGATGCTGAGGGCTATGTGAGCGGACGCTCAGACTGCGTGGGGTGACCGATTCAGCCTCTAGTCCTCTAATCCTCTGGATCGGTGGGATCGATCGGGTCGTGGTGGTCGGCATTCGTGATGCCACGACGCCAGTACCCGTCGGCCGCGACCTGCTGTTTGGGCAAGCCCAGTTCACGGCGCAGGTAGCGGCGCAAGGGGACCAGAGTTGTCGCCTCTCCGGCAAGGAAGACAAATGTCGATTCCCCGATCTCGCCGAGCGCACGCAGTGCAGCATCCAGTTGACCGAGGCCGTCGCGGCGGTAGAACCATTCGACCGACATCCGTGCCTTTTGCTCGTCGGGGAAGTAGCTTTCAACACTCTCGTCAGACACATCGAACAGTGCGGTGATGTGCACTGACGTGGGAAGCATATTGATCCACCGTGAGCTGGCGGGAAGTGCGGTTTCGTCGGCGATCAGAATCACGTGGGTGGCTCCACGGGGAAGCAGTTTCGATCCACGGGGGCCAGCGATAACGAGAGAGTCGCCTACCGTCGCGTGACCAGCCCAGGCTGAGGCTGGGCCCTCGTCACCGTGAACAACGAAATCAATATCGAGCTCGTGCTGGCCGCCGGTGCTGCGAAAACCGAGCGGGGTGTAGTCACGAGAGATCACTACGCCGCCCTTGGGCTTGCTGATGCCGGACTCGGTCATGGCGGGAGCCGCGAGTTCGCCGGTTGCCGGGTCAGGAAAGAATACCTTGACGTGGTCGGTGGGCCCGCTGCTGACAAAGCCCTCAAGCTCGTCACCGCTCAGAGTGATGCGCGCGATGTTTGGCGTGGGGTGACTCACCGCGCTGACAGTGACGTGTCGGATGACGAGGGGATGCTTGACGGTGTCGCGTTCAATGGTCATAGGGGATAGGCGCGAACGCCAGCTCATTTCATTCAAAAAGTTAGGCTTGCCTAACTAGCCTATATCGTGTGTGCTGAGAGTTCTAGACGCTCGCGCTACGCCCTTGCAGCGGTGACACTCGTTGTAATCGAAATTTCGCCCTCCAACGTGCGATGCACGGGGCACTTGTCCGCGATGACTACCAGCGCATCGCGCTGCTCCTCAGAGAGCTCTCCTTCGAACGTGAGCTCACGAGTGATGTGCTCAACCATTCCTTCGGTGGAGGTGCAGTGGTCGCACCCGGAGGCATCGATACGCTCGCGGGTCAACCGCACGCTCACGCCAGTCAACGGCATCTTCTTACGGTCGGCGTACATCCGAATCGTGATCGAGGTGCAACTGCCGAGCCCCGCGAGAATGAAATCGTATGGGCCTGGCCCATGATTCTTGCTGAGCGGTGCAGGCTCGTCAGCGATGAACTCATGCCCTGAGGCGAACACTTGCTGCTCGTACCGCGCAGGACCGCTCTCGCGGACGATCACCGAGCTCCCGTCTTTCGTGACTGTGGCGGTTGGGTCCGCGGTCGGTGCTGTAGCAGTCTCGGCAGGTGCGGCAGTGGCAGTCGGTGTGCCGGCTGGCGCTGCGGTGCCTGCAGTGGTTACGGCGCTAACGGTGGCCGCGGAACTCGCGGACAGTGACGCTGTGCTCCCGAAGGCGTAACGCGCAGCCCATGCCGCAATAATGCTGGCGGCAAACGCAGCGTCGTCGCGATTGCTGAGCAGATGATCCGCCCCGTCGAGCGCTATGAACGATTTGGGATGCCTGGCTGCTTCGAAAAGCTCGCGTGCGTTGTCGATGCCGACTGTCTGATCGACAGGGGAGTGAACGATGAGAAGTGCGGCATCCAAATCTCGCAGGCGGGCGGCCTGAGGTTGGGCGGCGATATCGTCGAGCAGTTGTTTGCGAATCCGGAACTCGCGCCCGCCGAGCTGCACGTTCGCTTCGCCTGCCCTCTCGATCTCGGCGCTGGCATCGGCAAACAAGTTCGTGATGTGGGACGGGTCGCTCGGGCTGCCGATGGTCACAAGTGCTCGCGCGGAAGGAACCTGGTGGGCGGCAGCAAGAATGGCAGCGCCGCCAAGGGAATGTCCGATGAGCAGTGACGGTGCGCGGTAGGTGTCGCGCAAGTACTCCGTCGCAGCAACGACGTCCTCGATGTTCGACGAGAAGTTTGTGTTCGCGAAGTCGCCATCCGATCCACCGAGCCCGGTGAAGTCAAAACGAAGCACGGCGATTCCATAGTCGACTAGTGCTTTGGAGATTCTGGATGCGGCGAATGAGTCCTTCGAGCACGTGAAGCAGTGGGCAAACAGCGCAAAAGCAGCAGGCGTGCCCTCTGGCAGCTCTAGCCGCGCGGCAAGCATGTTGTTGTCTGATCCAGGAAACTCGATCTTCATTGTCGCTACCACCTTGTGTTCGAAGCACGTCCAGCTTTTCTCATCCAGCTAATGGGTGCAACACGTTCGTCGGTGCAGATTGTTCCCTTAACGAACTGAGCGGCCGCACGAAGGCGAAAATCTTCGGCAGCCCTCGGGGAAAACCCTACTTAGCTACTCCTGCGAGTGAACCAGAGATCTGCTCTCCGCCATCGTGATAAACGATGCACAGAATTTCGCGATCGCCGTCAGCCCAACTTGACTCAGTGGGGTAGTACCAGGAGTAGTTGTACATTGAATCGTCCCAATCGGCGCCAACGAACGACTCGAATCCAGCGTAGCAATCGGCGTCGGCTTGGGCGACGATCTCCTCATCGCTGGGAAAGTCACCATCAGGAAGGTAAGACGCAGCGTAGATTTCGCCTCCGTGAGGCTCAGCGCAGTCGATTACTTTGGTTTCGGAGACCTCGCCCTCGGTCGGGTTGCCAGCCTCACAGTCACCAACCTCGAGGCTGAAGACGTCTTGAGTGGTGCCGGGGCCGGGGTCTACGGCATCCGAAATTCCATTGGTCACTTGATCGAGGACGCTGCAACCACTGAGAGCTGCTGCTGCGGCAGCCACCGTTGCGATCGCGAGCGCCCGGCGCCAGATTTTTTCCGTCGTCATGGAAGGCAGTCTCTTTCGTCGGAACGTAGGCACGCTTCGTACTAGTCAAGCGTAGTGAACTCAGCGTATTCACAGGTAACCCGCAACGGCGAAACCTTAGTGAGAGCGCAAGAAAGTGAGCACTTCATCATGAATTGTTCCATTGGTGGCCAGCGCGTTGCCGTGCCACGGCCCCGGCTCACCGGTAACGGACGTGAATTGCCCACCGGCTTCGAGCACAATCGGAATCAGCGCAGCCATGTCATAGGGCTTCAGATCGAACTCCCCGACAACATCTAAAGCACCTTCGGCGAGCAACATGTAAGCCCACATGTCACCGATCGCACGCGAACGCCAGGTTGCGCGGGTGAGCGCAACGACCGCGTCGAGGCGACCAGCGTCATCCCACCCGGCCAAACTGTTGTAACTAATGGATGCCGCCTCTAGCGAAGCGACCTTGCTCACCGAGAGCTGCTCGGGCTCGCCGCCGTGAGCCTGAGCAAACGCGCCATGCCCGGTCGCGGCCCACCAGCGCTTGCCGAGCGCTGGCGAACTGACCACGCCAACCTGCGGGACTCCGTCAATAACGAGCGAGATCAGCGTTCCCCAAATCGGGACGCCACGCAAAAAGTTGGAGGTGCCGTCGATGGGATCGATGATCCACTGGCGGTTCGAATCGCCCGCCTCGCCATACTCTTCACCCAGAATCGAGTCTCCGGGACGGGCAGCAGCGATGCCCGCACGGATGCTGCGTTCGACAGCCTTGTCAGCATCCGTCACCGGCGTACGGTCAGGCTTAGTGGTGACCTCAAGATCGAGCGCCGTGAAGCGGTCAAGCGAGATGAGGTCAGCATCGCCCGCAAGCGCGAGAGCAAGAGAGAGATCGTCAGCGAGAGTGTATTCGGTCACCACTACACGCTAGCGGAACCCAGTGTGGTGATGAGTCGCTGAAACGAATCCAATCTCAGTCGACCAACGTCACCGAGCGCCCCAGCCGCGACCGCTTCGGAGATCGCGCAGTCAGGAGCATCTGGAAGGTGCGTGCAGCCGCGAGGGCACTCTTCAGCGAGCACCGCCAAATCAGTAAACGACGACAAGATCTTGCTTGGATCGATGTGGCCCAAACCGAACGACCGAACACCGGGGGTATCAACAACCCAGCCAGACCCAACACGGTACGAGATCGTTGACGACGACGTGTGTCTGCCGCGACCGGTAACGGCATTGACGTGGCCAACCGCACGATTCGCATCCGGAACCAGCGCGTTCACCAGCGTCGACTTGCCCACGCCTGAGTGGCCTACCGCCACGGTGGTATGACCATCCAAGAGCTCGCGAAGCTCGTCGAGAGGAACCTCATCTGACCGGCTGGCGATCACCCCAAACTCGAGCCCGGCAAAGTTTTCCAAGAACGCTGCGGGATCTTGCAGATCAGTTTTGGTGATGCACAGGATGGGAGTAATTCCGGCATCGTAGGCAGCCACCAAATAGCGGTCAACAAGTCGCGGTCGCGGCTCAGGGTCGGCCGCGGCAACAACGATGAGCATCTGGTCTGCGTTGGCCACAATGATGCGTTCTACGGCATCCGTGTCATCTGCACTGCGGCGGAGAAGCGTTGTGCGTTCGCGGATGCGAACGATGCGCGCGAGAGTTCCCTCTGTTCCGCTTGTGTCACCAACGAGGTCGACCCAGTCGCCGGTGACAACCGAGACTTTGCCCTGCTGATTGCGCCCGAGTTCGCGGGCACGCGCGGCAATGATTTGGCGTTCGTCAGCGGTTCCCTCGTCGACCCAGATTCCGTATCGCCCGCGGTCGACGCTGAAGACGCGACCCTCGATAGCGTCGGCATGTTCTGGACGAATCTTGCTGCGGGGCTTGTTGGCTTTGGGGTTCGGGCGCATGCGCACCGAACTCTCGTCGTACTCGCTGTACTTGCGGTCGTCGTCATCGTCATCGCCAGTGAGCCAACTCATCGTTACAGCAATCCGAGGCTGGTGGTCGTGTTGGTGGTGGTCAGCGGGACATCTCCAACGAGCGTCGCCCAGAGTGCAGGGAACTGGGGGAGCGTCTTTGCGGTAGCGTCGATTCCTTCGATCTCTACGCCCTCAACGGCGAGCCCGATGATTGCGCCAGCGGTCGACATCCGGTGGTCTTCATAGCTATGCCACACGCCGCCGTGAAGCTTACGCGGCTCAATGTGCAAGCCGTCGTCGAATTCGGTTACCGCTCCACCGAGGGCATTGATCTCGGCGCTCAGCGCGGCAAGGCGATCAGTTTCGTGCCCGCGCAAATGCCCGATTCCCGTGATTGTGCTCGGGGATGAGGCCAACGCGGCCAGCGCAACGATTGCCGGCGCGAGTTCGCCGCCCGTGCTCAGATCGAGTTCGATCCCTGGATAGCTACCGCCGCCGATGACACCCGTGCCGCCGTTAATGGTGAGCGCACCGTCGGCACGAGTAGCTGTTGCGCCGAACAGGGGCAGAAGCTGTTCGAGGTCTGCGCCAACCTGAGTCGTGGAAGCCGGCCAACCCTCAATCGTGACCGATCCGCCAGCGACAACAGCCGCAGCAAGGAACGGAGCAGCATTCGAGAGATCAGGTTCAAGTTCGACATCGATCGCGCGAATCGGACCAGCAGGCACGACCCACACGCCAGGCTCTGGGCTTTCGACGATGACACCGCGCGCAGCCAAGCACGCAATTGTCATCTCGATGTGGGGCATGCTCGGCAGCTTCTCTCCGGTGTGACGCAGCGTGAGGCCGTTGTCAAAACGTGCAGCAGCCAATAGCAGGCCAGAAACAAACTGGCTAGACGCCGATGCATCGATACTGATGTCGCCACCAGCAACGGAACCCATGCCATAGAGGCTGAAGGGGAGTGTTCCACGACCATCGGCGGAAACATCAACGCCAAGCGCACGCAGCGAATCAATCGTGGTGCGCATCGGGCGACGTCGAGCTGCCTCATCCCCATCAAAGGCGATCGGGCCAAGTGCGAGGGCTGCTACCGGTGGCAAGAAACGCATAACGGTTCCGGCAAGGCCGCAATCGATCGAACTTCCACCCTCGAGTTCACCGGGAGTGATGGCAAGATCCGGGCCAAAGACGTTCCCCGTCGGGACTTCTGTGATTCCGACGCCGAGAGCGCGCAACGCTTCAATCATGAGCGCGCTGTCACGGGAGTGCAGCGGCGAATGGAGAACGGAAGGGCCATCCGCCAGCGCAGCCAACACTAATTCGCGGTTAGTGAGGCTCTTGCTGCCCGGGAGGCTCAGCGATTCTGACAGGGCGTGCGAGACCGTTGGTGCTGGCCAATTGCCGGGCACCGTAGTCTCTGGAACCGAGTCGTCGTCGTAGGGGCTGAACTCTGGGTTGGAATACTTGGATACGAACATTAGTTACTAAGAGTATCGACGTTTTACACCCTACGGAGGAGGCACCTGCATGACTGCATTATTGAGCACTCAGCCGGATGCCGTGATCAGCGAACTAGGATTGTCGCTGATGACTACCGACAGAGTTGAGCCCAGCGCCACCGACACCGCCGCAGCAGACAAGCGACGGCAGTTTGAAGAGCAAGCACTCCCCTATATGGACCAACTCTTTGGTGCCGCAATGCGCATGACCCGCAACCCCAGCGACGCTGCCGACCTCGTGCAAGAAACGTTTGTCAAAGCGTTTCAGGCATTCGGACAATTTCAGCAAGGCACGAACCTGAAGGCCTGGCTGTACCGCATCCAGACCAACACGTTCATCAACATCTATCGCAAGAACCAGCGCAGTCCGTATCAAGGCACCATCGACGAACTCGAAGATTGGCAGCTGGGCGGCGCAGAGTCGATAACTCAGTCAGTCTCCACGCGTTCGGCCGAAGCTGAAGCGATCGATCACCTGCCAGACAGCGCGGTGAAAGACGCACTTCAGTCGATCCCCGAAGATTTTCGATTCGCAGTGTATTTCGCCGATGTCGAAGGCTTCTCCTATCAAGAGATCGCCGACATCATGAAGACCCCCGTAGGAACGGTAATGAGTCGACTGCACCGCGGCCGTCGCATGCTGCGCGAACTATTGGCCGACTATGCGCGTGACCGCACCCCCGGCACGCCCGCATCATCAAGGAGCAAGAAATGACCGATTGCGGTTGCGAAAAAGCTAAAGCCGAACTCGAGGAATACCTCGACCGCGAATTGAACGAAGCAGACTTTCAGGATGTCTCAGATCACCTAGAGAACTGCGAATCATGCACGAGCGAACACCTCGTTGCGCTCGCGCTTAAGCTCAAAGTCAAGCAGGCCTGTCGCGAGACAGCGCCAGATGAACTGCGCAACGCAATCCTGTCGAAGCTGGCAGACGCCTAAAGAAGTGCGACACCGAGCGCCAGGCTCAGTGTGGCGTAGAGCGGCAACGCGAAAGCGGGCATCCTCCGAAGAGGACGCCCGCTTTCGTCGTTAACGCGGTTGTACGAGCCTAGGGCTGCGTAATCGCGTGATCGATCAGTTCTGCCTGCTCGAGCGCGCTGCGCTTTGATGAGCCGGTTGCCGGCGATGCAGCTGCTGGTCGCGACGCGAGCTTGATGTCGCCCGACCGGAGGTGGCGTGCCAGTTCCAAGCTAATAAACGGCCACGCACCCTGGTTCTCGGGCTCATCCTGAGTCCACACGGTGTCGGCGTTCGGGTACTGCGCGAGCACCTCTGTCATGTCGGTGACGGGCAGCGGGTAGAACTGCTCCATGCGCACTACTGCGATATGAGTGATCTCGCGCTTGTCGAGTTCAGCAACGATGTCGTAATACGTCTTGCCCGACGTGACGATCACACGAGTGACACCCGACTTGTCTTCGAGGCGAACGTCATCGAGCACTGGCTCGAAACGACCACTAGTGAAGTCGGCAACATCACTCGTTGCGCCACGCAAGCGGAGCATCGCCTTAGGCGTGAACACGATGAGTGGTCGACGCGGACGCGAATATGCTTGGCGACGCAGCAAGTGGAAGTACGAGGCAGGAGTCGACGGCCGAGCAACAATCATGTTGTTTTCGGCACACATCTGCAGGTAACGCTCGATGCGGGCTGACGAATGATCGGGGCCCTGCCCTTCATAACCGTGCGGGAGCAGCATGACAACGCTTGAACGCTGCGCCCACTTCTGTTCGGCGCTGGAGATGAACTCGTCGATGACGACCTGGGCGCCGTTGGCGAAGTCACCGAACTGGGCTTCCCACATAACGAGAGCGTCGGCACGCTCTACCGAGTAGCCGTACTCGAAGCCCAACGCCGCGTACTCGCTGAGGAGCGAGTCATAGATCCAGAAGCGCGACTGATTTTCAGAGAGGTTCTGCAGAGGCAGCCACTCTTGACCGTTTTCGCGGTCGTGCAGTACAGCGTGACGCTGCACGAAGGTGCCGCGGCGAGCATCCTGACCGGCCATACGCACCGGAGTTCCCTCAAGCAGCACCGAACCGATAGCCAACAACTCGGCGAATGCCCAGTCGATGGCACCCTTGCGGCTCATGTCTACGCGCTTGCGTAGCAGTGCCTGCAACTTGTTGTGAACCGTGAAGTTGGCCGGTGGGTTGCCATGCGCGTCACCGATGAGGTGAACGATGCTCTCGTCGATTCCCGTCGTGATGGGTTCACCGACAGCGTCGTCGCGCTGCGAGCCCGGACGTTCCAGATCGGAGGTTCCGTTGCCGTCGTGCGTGAGAATCGGCATTGAACCGGTCTGCGCTGCATGCGTTTCAGCGAATGCGCGCTCCAGACGATCCTGGAAGTCCTGGTGGCTGGCTTCGTATTCTTCCTGAGTGATATCGCCACGACCGACAAGACCCTCGGTGTAGAGGGTACGAACGGAACGCTTGGCCTCGATCAGGTTGTACATCAGCGGCTGCGTCATCGAAGGGTCATCGCCCTCGTTGTGGCCACGACGGCGGTAACAAATCAGATCGATAACAACATCGCGGTGGAACTTCTGACGGTACGCAAAGGCGAGCTCAGATACCCGAACCACAGCCTCGGGGTCGTCACCATTCACGTGGAAGATCGGAGCCTGAACCGTCTTAGCGACATCGCTGGAGTACTGCGACGTACGAGCCTCACCGGGAGGGGTCGTGAAACCAACCTGGTTATTGATGTTCAAGTGGATCGTGCCACCCGTGCGGTATGCGCGCAGTTGCGACATCTGTAGGATTTCGACCACGATGCCCTGGCCAGCCATTGCGGCGTCACCGTGAACCATCACCGGAAGTACTGCGTAGGAACCAATCGGGCGGCGGTCCTGCTTAGCGCGAACGATGCCCTCAAGAACTCCGTCGACGGCCTCAAGATGTGACGGGTTTGCCGCAAGGTAGACAGGAATCTGGCGACCATCGGCAGCAGTGAAGGTGCCCTCGGTGCCGAGGTGGTACTTCACATCGCCCGAGCCCTGAACGGTGCGCGGGTCTTGAGTTCCTTCGAACTCGCGGAAGATCTGACCGTAAGTCTTGCCAGCAATGTTTGTCAGAACGCTGAGGCGACCGCGGTGCGCCATGCCGATTGCAACCTCTTCGAGGTTAGCTTCTGCGGCTTTCTGGATGACGGCATCCAGCGAAGCGATCGTTGACTCTCCACCCTCGAGGCTGAAGCGCTTCTGACCGACGTACTTGGTCTGCAGGAAGGTCTCGAAAGCTTCGGCCTCGTTGAGCTTGCCAAGGATGCGCATCTGCTCGTCATGGCCGGGCTTTGTGTACGGCTTCTCAACGTGATCCTGAATCCAGCGACGCTGTGCAGGGTCCTGAATATGCATGTACTCGATGCCGACAGTGCGGCAGTAGGCGTCCCGAAGCATCCCGAGGATCTCGCGGAGCAATGCCTGACGCTTGCCGCCGAAGCCACCCGTGACGAACTCGCGGTCAAGGTCCCAGAAGGTGAGACCGTGGCTCGAGATATCGAGGTCGGGGTGCGAACGCTGACGGTACTCGAGCGGGTCAGTGTCAGCCATGAGATGACCGCGAACCCGGAAAGAGTTAATGAGCTCTTGAACGCGCGACGTCTTGTTGACGTTGTCCGCAAGGTCGACGCTGATGTCGTTAGCCCAGTGAATTGGGTCATACGGGATGCGCAGGGCGGCGAAAATGTCTTCGTAGAAGTGGCTTTCACCAATGAGTCGCTCGTGGATTTTCTTGAGGAACTCGCCAGAACCTGCACCCTGGATGACGCGGTGGTCATAGGTGCTCGTGAGGGTAATCGTCTTGCCAATACCCAGCTCTGTGAGGGTGCGAAGACTTGCGCCCTGGAACTCGGCCGGATATTCAAGTGCTCCAGCGCCGACGATCGTTCCTGAACCACGCATGAGGCGAGGGACAGAGTGCTCGGTGCCAATGCCGCCGGGGTTGGTCAACGAAATGGTGTTGCCCATGTAGTCAGCGCCGGTGAGCTTGTTGGCTCGAGCACGCGAAACCACGTCTTCGTAAGCAACAAGGAACTCGCCAAAGCCCATGGTTTCGGCCTGTTTGATGCCGGGAACCACGAGAGCGCGCGTGCCATCAGGCTTAGGCATATCGATGGCGATACCCAAGTTGATGTGCGCGGGAGTAACTACCGAAGGCTTGCCGTCTGGCTCGTCGTAGTAGACGTTCTGGCTGGGGAACTCTTTGAGAGTCTGGATGATCGCCCACGCGATGAGGTGGGTAAACGACACCTTGCCACCACGAGCACGCTTGAGGTGATTGTTGATGACAATGCGATTGTCAATCATGAGCTTGGCAGGGATGGTGCGAACGCTTGTCGCGGTCGGAACCGTGAGGCTCGAGTCCATGTTGGTGGCGAGGCTCTTTGCCGCGCCACGAAGTGGAGTAACAATGTTCTCTGACTGAGGCTTCGGTGCCGCAGGAGCCTGAGTGGTGTCGATCGGCGTTGTGGTCGGTGCCTCTGCCGGAATCGGCTGAGGCTTGGGTTCCACCGACGTGGTGCGTGCTACCGGTTGGCTGCCAGTGCTGGGGTTTGGCTCGTCGACGAAGGGCTTCTCTGCCGGCTTCTCGTCGGCAGGTGCCTGCTCTGCTGGCGGGGGCCCAGCTGCCTGAGGTTCAGCTGGCGCCTGAGGCTCTGCTGGCGCCTGAGGCTCTGTCGGCACCTGACGCTCTGCCGGCGTTTCAGCTGCAGGCGTCTGTGCTGGCGCAGCGTCTGCAGCGTTAGACGTCGCGACAGGAGTTTCGTCTGTCGGTGTGGGCTCGACCGCTGGCTGGTAGTTCTCCAAGAACGGCCACCACACTTCATCCACAAGTTTCTTGTCTTCGAGGTACTTTTCGTACATCTCGTCGACCAACCATTCGTTGGCCCCGAACTCGCCCGAGGAGTCACCTTCTGGTGCGATTCCGGTTACTTGGCCTGACACGTCAAACCGCCTACTTTCAGTTCTGGTGTGTGAAAAAGTGACGTGCATTCCGCACGCCGGACATCACGTTCAATCTTAATCGCTTTGTTGTGCGTCTGCTGGCCGTCAGGTGCATGGATCCTGCTTTTTTGAAACTTTTATCAAGAATGTTCCCATTCGGTGGCGATTACGCTGGGGTTATGGATTTCTACGAGACCACACCGCGGCACGACCTGACGTACTCAGATGTGTTTCTGGTTCCCAGTCACTCATCGGTCGGCAGCCGAATGGCAGTCTCGCTTGCCCCCGGAGACGGAACGACCGCGACTATTCCGCTCGTGGCATCCAACATGAACTCTGTCACGGGGCCACGCCTCGCGGCTAGCCTTGCGCGGCGTGGTGGCCTCGGCGTTCTGCCGCAAGACCTGAGCAGTGACGAGATGGATGCCGCAATCGCTTGGGTGCGCTCACAGCCGGTCGATCTTGATTCGGCTGTCTATCTCAGCCCCCGTGTTTCGGTTGAGCAGGCACTGCTGCTGGTTCCGCCGCTTGCCGGTCACGGAGTGGTGCTGACGGAGAATGGCGCGCTCGTGGGAGTAGTTGACGCCGAACGTCTTGGCGACGCAATGCCGGGGGCAGCTCTCGGAGATCTCCTGCGGCGCGACACCCACGCCATCGACCGCTCAGATTTCAACTCAGCGCGCGAACTATTCGACCTACTTATTGAGCGTGGAATCGACTTTGTTCCCGTAACTGACGGCGACACCATTGTCGGCACGACGAGCGTCAAGAGTGCCTTGCGGTCGACGCTCTACGCGCCGGCCCTCGATAGCGAGGGAAAGCTTGCGGTGGCTGCAGCGCTCGGAATCACTGGCGATATTGCCTCCCGTGCGTGTGCACTAGTCGCAGCAGGCGCAAGCACTCTGGTGCTTGATACTGCTCACGGTCACCAAGACGGGATGGTCCGGGCGGTGGAGAAGGTTGCGGCGCTGAATCTTGGGGTCGCAATTGCTGCCGGAAACGTCGTGACGGCGGCGGCTGTGCGCGATCTCGTCAGGGCTGGAGCCACCATCATCAAGGTTGGTGTTGGCCCAGGCGCGATGTGCACAACCCGCATGATGACCGCGGTCGGGCGTCCACAGTTCTCGGCAGTACTTGAGACGGCGGCAACCGCGCGCGAACTTGGAGCCCACGTGTGGGCGGATGGGGGAGTGCGCTACCCGCGAGACGTTGCGTTGGCGCTCGCAGCGGGTGCGGCATCCGTCATGGTCGGCTCCTGGTTTGCTGGCACGATCGAAGCCCCTGGTGAACTCCGTCACGACGATGCTGGTGCGCTGTACAAGACCAGCTGGGGAATGGCATCCACCAAGGCCGTACGCGCCCGTTTTGGTGGGCTTGATCCCTATGAGCTGGCCCGCAAGGAGCTGTTCGCCGAAGGAATTTCGGGCTCAAAGATCTACCTAGACCCATCCCGACCATCACTTGACGATCTGGTCGACATGATTACTTCGGGTGTTCGAAGCTCGTTTACCTATGCGGGAGCGTCAAACCTCAATGAGTTCCATGACCGGGCACTCGTGGGAATCCAGTCGGCAGCAGGGTATGAAGAGGGCAAAGCGTTGCCCGTGAGTTGGTAACTCAGCAGCGGTTGCGCAGGAATTTGGCCTATACTCAAGCCCATAATGGACGACCCTCCCTCTAGTTGTCGCCGGGGCCGAAATCCCGTGCGATCATCACCTGTCTCTCGCCCTTCCTCTCTCGCTCCCTCATTGGGGGTGACTTCACATGAATGAGTGGCTGCTACTTGCCGCTGGCCTCGTTCTCACCGTAGGCACCGGACTTTTTGTGGCCTCCGAGTTTGCGCTTGTTAATCTCGATCGCTCCGAGCTAGAAGCTCGTCAAGAGCGTGGAGAGAAGCGACTCGGCCCCGTAATTTCGGCGTTGAAGCACACCTCGACGCACCTCTCGAGCGCGCAGCTCGGCATCACGTTGACGACGCTGCTTGCCGGCTACACGCTCGAACCAGCGTTCAGCACCTGGCTGTCGGTTCCGTTGGGCGCGGTGCTTCCGGAAGCGGCTGTCACTATCATCGCCTCCATCTTGGCTATTACTTTTGCCACGCTGCTTTCCATGATTATTGGCGAGCTTGTCCCGAAGAACTTTGCGCTCGCGCTGCCTAAGGCCACGGCAAAAGCTGTTGTTCCGTTTCAGGTTGTTTTCACGGCGGTCTTCCGCCCCGCGGTCACTCTCTTGAACAACACAGCGAATGGGATTCTTCGCAGCATTGGCATCGAGCCGAAAGAGGAGCTCTCGGGTGCCCGCACAGCAGAGGAGCTCACGTCTCTTGTGCGCCGATCGGCAAGCCAGGGAAGCCTCGATAACGACACCGCCACTCTGTTGGCCCGCACCCTCGCCTTTGCGGATCACACTGCGCAAGACGTCATGACTCCGCGGCCGCGCGTCGACAGCATCGATCGCACCGACAGCGCTCAAGACGTTATTGATCTTGCCAAGCGCACTGGTTTCTCGCGCTTTCCTGTGATTGACGACAGCATCGACGACATCGTCGGTTTCGTCCACGTCAAGCAGGCTGTCGCTGTGCCTCACAAGAAGCGCGCGGACGTTCCCGTCTCTGCTCTGCAGACTGAAGCTCTTTTAGTACCTGAAACCATGCGGTTGGATGCACTGCTCGCCGAATTGCGTGGCCGTGGCTACCAGATGGCGGTCGTCGTTGACGAATACGGCGGCACCGCGGGCGTCGCGACGTTAGAAGACTTGGTCGAAGAGCTCGTGGGCGAAGTGTCTGACGAGCACGATCGTTCGAAGGCAGACGTTGTGCGCTCGCGCGACTGGTTTACTTTCCCCGCTATCTTGCGACCCGATGAGCTTTTGGAGCGCACCGGTGTTGAGGTGCCAGAAGAGGGCCCATACGAAACTGTTGCCGGCTGGTTGATGAGTGAGCTCGGTCGCGTTCCGCGCACCGGCGACACGATCACTGCTGTGGGTGGAGTGTTCCGTATCGAACGATTGGAAGGCCGACGAATCGACCGCGTGAGGTTTACGCCCGATCCGATTGTCAACGCTAGCGACGCTGAGGTGGTGAGCTAATGGACGTCTGGGGAATTGTCTGGCTATTCGTGCTGTTGCTCGTCAACGCCTTCTTCGTTGGGGCGGAGTTTGCTGTCATTTCTGCGCGCCGATCACAGATCGAGCCGCGTGCCGAAGCTGGATCTCGTTCAGCGAAAACGGCGCTGTGGGCGATGGAGCATGCCACGCTGATGTTGGCGGCCTGCCAGCTGGGAATCACGATCGCGTCTCTGCTGATCCTGAATGTGTCAGAACCGGCTATTCACCATCTGCTGGAGATCCCTCTCGCCCTCACCGGCCTGAGTGAAGAACTAATTGGCACTATCGCATTCATCTTGGCTCTGATCATCGTGTCGTTCCTGCACGTAGTTCTTGGTGAAATGGTGCCAAAAAACTTGTCGTTCTCGGTACCAGACCGTGCGGTGCTGTTGCTGGCCCCACCGCTCGTGTTTATCGCAACGGTGTTCCGCCCGATCATTGTCACGCTCAATGCGGCAGCCAACGGCATTCTTCGGCTGTTCGGTGTGACGCCGAAGAGCGAGGCGAACAGCGTGTTTACGCTTGACGAAGTTGCCACGATTGTTGCGCAGTCCACTCGAGAGGGTGTTCTCGCTGACGCGAGTGGAACTCTCACGGGTGCATTCGAGTTCACATCGAAGAAGGTTCGGGATGTCGCCATCCCGATGTCTGGTCTGGTGACGCTGCCTGAGGATGCCGCCCCTGCCGATCTCGAGAAGGCGGTCGCTCAGCGCGGATTCTCGCGTTACATCCTGCTGAACGATGCGGGCGAACCAACCGGCTACCTGCACTTGAAAGACGTGATTGATCTCGACGAGAGCGAATTCAGCGAGCCTGTTCCGCCCAAGCGGATTCGTCAGTTGCTCTCGATGTATCAAGAGACTGACCTTGAAGACGCACTGGCGACGATGCGTCGTTCAGGCGTGCACGTGGCGCGCAGCTTCGATGCCATCGGTGAAACCACAGGGGTGCTGTTCCTTGAGGACATCATCGAAGTGCTCGTTGGCGAGGTGCAAGACGCTACCCGGCGTCGCTAGTACGCAGTCAACTATCGTTTACGACCATGGGGAGCAATGCGATGTGGAATGCCGAGGATGCGGCCCGTCATATCGCAGCGCCCAAGCACAGCGACGATAAGTACAGCCGCGGAGTGTTGGGCGTGATCACCGGCTCAGCGCAGTATCCCGGTGCGGCAGTTTTGGGCGTCGAAGCGGCACTGCGCACTGGCGTCGGCATGGTCCGATACGTGGGGCCGGAGCGCGCGCAAGACCTCATCTTGCAGCGACGGCCCGAAGCGGTGATGTCCGCGGGGCGAGTTCAAGCCTGGCTCATCGGTTCAGGAATGGATTTTGCGAATCGCGAAGAAGCGGCCGAAGAGCGGATCATGCAAGCGCTCAAGCACAGCGTGCCGTTTGTACTCGACGGTGGGGCGCTCGATGTCGCGAGACGGGTATCGGGGCCAGCAGTCATCACTCCGCACTATCGTGAGCTGGGGCGGCTGCTCGATGAACCAGTCGAGAATATCGCTGCAGACCCCGAGAAGTGGGCGAAAGAGGCAGCGCAGCGACTCGGCCTCACCGTGCTCCTCAAGGGGCACACTACTCACGTGAGCGACGGAGTCGCGACGGTGGCGGTTGAGGCGGCCCCAGCGTGGCTGGCAACCGCTGGTGCCGGAGACGCGCTCGGTGGCATCCTCGGTTCCCTCGTAGCCACGCACAGCGACGAAGTGCTCGCAGACCCCAGCCTGCTCGTGGGCCTCGCAGCAACGGCATCCTTCGTCCACGGCAAAGCCGCATTTCGAGCGAGCGCTGGCGGACCGCTCACTATTCTCGATCTGTGTGCCCAGGTGCCCGCCGTCATTGCTGAACTTGTTGGCGGCGACGCAGCAGTCGCTGATTCGGTGTGACAACCTCACGGACAGTCAGCGCGCTCGCGCTGTGGCTAACGTTTGTTGCCGTGCATCTCGTGCTCGGTCTGCTAAATCTCTTTGCGCCAGGGCTGCCGCTGGGCGATGTCACCATCGTTTACGCACGATGGGCTGAGCAGGCCTACTCCTCAGGTGTCGTTGTCGGCGTCGATATGCCGTGGGTGTATCCGTTGCTGGCGATCGTGCCGATTTTGGCATCCGTGACCTTCGGCCTCGAGCACATCGCTGCGGCGTGGCTTTCGATCGTGATGGTAGTGAATATTCTTGCGCTGGGCTTTCTTACCCGGTGGGGGCGTTCACGTTCGGGAGTTGCCGCGGGATGGTGGTGGGTGACATTCTTGCTCGCGCTCGGCCCTATCGCGCTGGCCAGGATCGACGCGATCACCGTCGCCGTCGCGATCATTGGTGTGACACTGTTGCGATCGCATCCGCAGGTCGCCGGAGTTGTCTTGGCCTGTGCCACCTGGATCAAAGTGTGGCCAGCGGCGTTCGTGCTTGCTGCGCTCATTCTGGTGCGGGATCGCTGGAAGATCGCGGTGGCTGCAGCAGCTACTACTGCGACGATCGTGGTGTTCGCGCTGCTCGCCGGCGCCGGCTGGAATGTGTTCAGTTTCATCACTCAACAAACGGGCCGCGGCATCCAGATTGAGTCGCCCATTGCCGGTTTCTGGCTGTGGCAGATCATCGCCGGCGTGCCAGACACCTTCATTTATTACGACAACACCATCCTGACCTTTCAGATCGCGGGTGCTGGGGTCGAACTCGCTGCCGCTGTAGTGACCCCGTTGCTGGCTCTAGTCGTTGCCCTAATCGCGTTGCTTGGGCTTCGAGCGGTGCGCGCGGGTGCTGCTTCGTTGAACGTCTTACCGATGCTGACCTTGGCACTGGTTTCAGCACTGATCGTTGTCAACAAGGTGGGCTCGCCCCAATTCATTTCCTGGCTCGCTGTGCCGATCGTGCTCGGGCTACTGACGCGCACTGTTCATGGATCGCCGAGTTTTCGTGTGCCCGCGGTTCTCACTCTTGTGATCGCGGTGCTTACACACACCGTCTATCCCTACCTCTACCACCTGCTTTTGTCCTCGAACCCCCCAATAATTACCATGTTGAGCGTCAGAAATCTGTTGCTCATTGTCTTGTTAGGGTGGGCGATTGTGGGGCTTGCCAAGCTAGCTTCGGCAGCACTTTCTTCACCCCCGGTTATTCCACAAGCAAAGGAGTCAGCATGATCGTCGCATTCTCAGTAGCACCCAGTGGTGGACCCGACGGAACAGACTCGGTGCACAATGCTGTGGCAGCCGCGGTGAAGGTCGTGCGCGACTCCGGACTGCCCAATCAGACAGACTCGATGTTCACCACGATCGAGGGCGACTGGGATGAAGTGTTCGCCGTGGTGAAAGCCGCGACCGACGCTGTTGGCGCTTTCGGATCGCGCGTTTCGCTCGTGTTGAAGGCCGACATTCGCCCCGGTCACACTGGGGAAATGTCTGGCAAAGTTGAACGCCTCGAAGAAGCGATCATTCGCTCAGAGAGTTAGCGATGCAGCCTAAAGGTGGTGCATCGTGTCGGTTTCGATGAGGATGCCATCTTCTAGGGCACGCTTGCGCAGTGCCACCTTGGTTCCCACATCGAAGCCCGCGACGCGGTACTTCTCACGAATGCGCTTGAGGTAACTCTTGGCGGTCTCTTCAGAGATGCTGAGCTGGTACGCGACCGACTTGACCGGTTCGCCTCCGCCATAGAGTGCCATCACGCGACGTTCTTGCGCGCTGAGCTTGGGGGCTCCACCGATCTCGTCGGCGTTGAGTGCGAGGTCGAGTTCGGCTGAAACGAATGATTCGCCCTGAGATGCGGCACGAATTGCTTCAACGATCATGTCGGCGTCTTCGCTCTTCACGAGATAGCCGAGTGCGCCGGCGGCGAGAGCTTCACGAACGACGTTGGGTTCGGAGTAGGTGCTCATGAGTACAACGCGCACGCCCATTGACTTGAGCGTGTTGATCTTGAGCGACACCGGAATATTGTCTTTGAGGTCGAGGTCGAGCAACACGACATCTACTGGGAACTCTGGATGGATCGTTAGCTCTGGCCACGTAGGAACGGCCACGACCATGTCGATGTCTGCGGCAGCCTTTCGGATCCACTCGGTGAGAGCGCCGAGCAACATTCGGTGATCGTCAACGATTGCGAGCCGGATACGCTTTGTTGGTTCAGTCACAATGAATTCCTCTAGTCGATCGTCTTATCTTATGAATTTATTGGTCGGCGGGGTTGTCGACAAGGCATTCAATGTCGAGCCTCACACTGGAATCTTCCGTGGAGTCGGTGTAGCTTCCGACTTTTGCTATGGCTTCCCACGTAGAAGAGTCGATCCGATTGCGGATCACCCCGACAGAGGTGATCGCGATTCCGATTGCCACTTTGTCTTCGAAGCCAGGGGATAAAACAGTTGTCGATGGCGCAATAGTGATATGAACGGAGTTCTTGGCACCACGTTTGGTTGTGTCCGTCACAAACAGCCAAGCGGTAGAGAGAAGTCCGTCGCGCTGCACGGGGTCGAGCAGCCCAGCGAGGCTACCCTTGTCGGTCAGTCGCACTGACTTGCCGAGCAGGTCTGATTCGGTAATCGCGTGGTACAGCCAGGTCTCACGTCGTCCCTCGATGAGGTGCAGGCGCAGCTCCGTTGCCAGCGATGCCGCGGTCGAGGCAATCTTGGGCGTGAGGGGAAGCTTTGTCGATCCATTTGCTACCGAGTCGAGCAGCTTCTCCGCAGCCAAGTCGAGGCGTGCGAGTTCTTCGGATGCCATCATTCCCACCGCAAAACGGGGTGCGGTGAGTGTGCTCTGCACGAGCACGCGATCGAGTTCGACCTGCACCAGTCGGCGGAAGTTTCTGATGAGTGCGAGCCCGATCACGGTGGGAAGTACAGCGAACGAAACTGCTGTGATCTGTGGTGCGAGATTGTCGGTCGTGAACGGAACATTCACGATGACGGCGACAGCCAGCGCTGCACCGATCGCCGAAACGGAAATGATGATGTCGGAGCTGGGGCGAACCGTGAGCACAAGCAGTAGCGTCATTCCCGCAGCAATTGCTGACGTAGCGTACCCGCCGATGTCGTGAAGCGGCCAGATGGCGTAAAGGTCGAGTGCGACCACGGCGGCGAGGCCGACAAGGAAGAGTGCGAACATCCAATGGGGAAGCTGGCCGCTCACGAGCTGGACCGTGGTGATGGTTCCGACGATCACGATGATGAGGGCGATCCACGCCAGCGCAGCCGGGATCGGGTTGGGATATTGGTCCCACTGGGCAACAAGCCAGACGAGCCCGTAAATTGCCCGAAGGCTCACGAGCACGGCAGCGCCGACGCCCACAAAACCTGTTCCGAGACTGGAAAGTCGTGGAGTGTCGTGGCCGGCGAGGCGGCTAACTGCTGCGCTTTTAGCGTGACGAGGTTTGCCGCCGATAATGACGCCGAGGGTGTTCTCTTCTGGGGGAGCGTAGGTCATCGCGGAACCTCCAAGACAACTGTCGTGCCCGAGCCGGGGGTGGAGAACAGTCGAGCCTGGCCGCCGACTTCTTTGAGCCGAGCAACAACTGATTCCTTGAACCCGAGGCTGGCAGAGTCAACGTCGTCGAGCACGAAACCCACCCCGGAGTCTGTGATCATTGCGCGCACGGTCGTATCATCTTCGGTGATGGTGACGTGTGCATCCGTGACTCCCGAATGCCGGCGAACGTTCTCTAGACATTCAGCAAGAGCTAACAGGAACGCATCGAGCACATCGCTTGGCAGCAGAACCTGACCAGTGCCGTGCCAGCTCACTTCGAGCCCCATGCGACCGAAGCGCTGTTTAACTGACTCCAGGGTCGTACCGAGCACCGTTTCGCTCACCGGAGTGCTGAGGTTGTAGTCTCCGGATGCTTGCGGAGTGGGGGTGGCGCCGAGTCGAAGCTGCCGCAGCAGGCGCGCATCATCGCCCGCTTGCTGGCGCATCGCATCCGCAGAAACCCCCAAACCCGAGTGTGCGAGCAGGGTGAGCGTAGCCAAGACGGTGTCATGTAGCAGGCGGGCACCCTGGCGTCGTTGAGCTTCAGTTTCGCTCGCCTGACGCTCAGCGCGGTGGGCGCGGCCGATGCTGGCAATGCGGCGAACTGCCTGAGGCACGCCCGAACTAATCCAGAACCCGATGAGTGCCGCGAGGAGCCAACCGAACGTCAGCAGCGCGAGTGTGGGGATGGGGTTCTGGAATGGCTCAAGAGCTAAGACTGATGTGCCCGCTACAGCGACGAAGCTGGCGAGAAGTACGAGCCGTCGCGTGAGCGTGGTGGTGAGCACAATGCCGAGACAGGCGAGTGACGCCGAGCCAAGTTGGGCGGCTGCGGAAAGCCCTGATTGACCAGGGCCGCCTGGGGTGCCTGCGATGAGAAAGATTGCGAGGATTCCGGCAACGAATGCGGGAATCACCCAGCCGAGCGAGCGGCTGTTGCCAACCTGAAGCTGCATGACCCCAATGATCAGATACAGCGGGAGACTCAGGAGAAGTGTCATCGTTTGGACAGCGCCGGGAAGACTCAAGCAAATGACCGAAATGGTCAGAAAACTAAGACTCGCTACCCGCGCAGTGCGTTGCAGTAGGCGATCCCGTTCTTTAGCGATGAGGTCCATTTGTCGCAATGTTTGCACATTTCTACCCTCAACCGGGGGTGGCACACCGCCTTTTGGCATGAGGAATCGGCATTTACGTGTCAACACGCTCAGCGGGCGGTGATTCTCAGCGGCCCTAGAGGTTGAGGAGCCGCTCGAGTTGGCCGCCAACAAGCTCCGACTCGATCAAGAATCCGTCGTGCCCGAACGGCGAATGGATGACGTGGGGTAGCGCGCCGTCAATGTTGCCAGGCAGATGTTCGGCAATGACCTCTTGACCGGAGACGGGAAAAAGTCGATCGCTATCGATGCCGAGCACGAGCGCCGGCATCGTTGCCCGGCTAAGGGCCTGCTCCATAGTTCCTCGACCGCGGGCAACATCGTGCGAGCTCATTGCTTCGGCCAGTGTGATGTAACTATTGGCGTCGAAACGCCGCGCAAACTTGTTGCCGTGAAAATCGAGGTAGCTCTCTACCGCGTAGCGACCGCCGCGACCCCACGGGCTGACGTCGCTCTGCCAAGTGCGCTCAAAACGCTCGTTCAGCTCATCGGGGGAACGGTAGTTGAGGAGTGCGAGGCGGCGAGCGAGTGCGAGTCCACGGTGCGGACCATCGCCGTCGGCGGCGTCGTAATATGCGCCATCTGCAAATGCAAGATCGGTGCGGATTGACTCCACCTGCACCGAGTTGTGCGCAATCTGGTCTGCCGTCGACACTGGTGGCGCGGCAAGGATCGCGACCTTGGACACCCGGTCAGTCTGCCCGACAGCCCACTCGAGCGCGTGCATGCCGCCCATTGAGCCGCCGATGACCGCCGCCCAGTGATCAATGCCGAGCGCGTCGCTCAGCGCAACCTGTGCGGCTACTTGGTCGCGAATGGTGACAAAGGGGAAGCGGGCGCCAAACTCGGCTCCGTCGGGGGCGTGAGACGCCGGGCCGGTGCTGCCCTGACAGCCACCCAAGATATTGGGCGCAACGACAAACCAACGGTTGGTGTCGATTGCTTTGCCCGGACCAACCAGGTCGTTCCACCATCCGGCGGTCGAATGCCCGTCACCGGGAGTGCCAGCAATGTGGCTGTCGCCGGTGAGAGCGTGCGCTACGAGGATGGCGTTTGATGCATCCGCGTTGAGGATTCCGTGCGTCTCGTAGGCGATGCGGGCAGACGCAAGCTTTCCGCTGAACTCCAACGAAAGATTAGTGATGGTGGTGAAGAGGCGTTGACCGGCGGGATCGCCCTCGCGCCACGCGCCCGTTGCCGGAGGCTTGCCGAGGAGCGAACGCACGTTTGCGTCAGTGATAAATGCCGAAGGAACAGTGTCTTCGGGTGTCTGCCAGTCCATGTCCTCCTAAGTATCGCGAACGAACCTGTGCGGCACGAAATTGTTACGCGAATCGGGTAGGCGGTTAACGAGAAAAGTGGCGACAGTGTTCAGAGAACACCGCCGCCACCAACAGCAGTCTTAGGCGCTCGCGCGAACCTCTGCTGTCTTTGCGCGTGCCGCATCAAAACCAGACTGCAGGTCAGCCTTGATGTCCTCGATGTTCTCGAGGCCCACCGAGAGACGCACCAGTCCTGGCGTGACTCCGGCAGTCAACTGCTGCTCGGGGGAGAGCTGTGAGTGGGTGGTCGATGCGGGGTGAATGATGAGGCTGCGAACGTCACCGATGTTGGCAACGTGGCTGAACAGCGAGACACCATTCACGAATGAACGACCAGCTTCGACGCCGCCCTTAAGCTCGAACGAGAGAACTCCACCGACACCCTTGGGGGCGTACTTGTTGGCGTTGGCGTACCAGGGGCTTGTGGGGAGCCCGGCGTAGTACACAACGTCAACGTCGTCGTGGCTGTCGAGCCATTCGGCAATTGCTTGGGCGTTCTGAACGTGCCGTTCGATGCGCAGGCTAAGTGTCTCAATGCCCTGGATAAGCGAGAAGGCGCTATCGGGGGAGATTGCAGAACCGAGGTCGCGCAGCAATTGAACGCGCGCCTTGATGATGTAGGCAATGGCGTCGCCGAGCACTCCCGTGTAGCTCGCACCGTGGTATGAGGGGTCGGGTTCGGTGAGTCCGGGGAACTTGTCGACGTTCTTCGACCACTCGAACTTGCCGCCATCGACGATTACTCCGCCCAGTACCGTGCCGTGGCCACCCAGGAACTTGGTCGCCGAGTGAACAATGATGTCGGCGCCGTGCTCGAACGGACGGATCAGGTACGGAGTCGCGATCGTGTTGTCGACGATTAGTGGAACACCGTTCGCGTGTGCAACTTCTGCAACGAGTTCGATGTCGAGCACGTTGATGCGCGGGTTGCCGATGGTCTCAGCAAACAGAAGCTTGGTGTTTGGGCGCACCGCAGCAGCCCACTCGGCGGCGTCATCCTGGTTCTCAACGAACGTGGTTTCGATGCCGAGCTTGGCGAGCGTGTACTTGAAGAGGTTGTACGTTCCGCCGTAGACCGACGAAGACGAGACGATGTGGTCGCCAGCTTGAGCAATGTTGAGAACGGCGAACGTTGTTGCCGACTGGCCGGAAGCGAGCAGCAGCGCTGCGGTTCCGCCTTCGAGAGCGGCGACGCGCTGCTCTACGACGTCCTGCGTCGGGTTCTGGATGCGCGTGTAAATGTTGCCAAATTCGGCAAGCGCGAACAGGTTCTTGGCGTGATCTGCGTCATTGAACACGTAAGCCGTGGTTTTGTAGATCGGCGTTGCCCGCGCATTGGTCGTGGGATCAGGCTGCGCGCCAGAGTGGATCTGCTTGGTTTCGAAGTTCCAGTCGCTCACGGCGGCCTCCTAGATAGGTTGGTGGATCGGGATATCCGCCACACTGTGAGCCTAAGCAGGGCCCGCGACCCGGTCAATCAGTCCTGAAATATGTCGTAACTCAGGGTTTCTTGGCCGGTGGCGCCGAGTCGTCGGGCAACGGTGCAAAGAACCACCGAGGTTTCGGCTCAATGATGTGGTGGAAGATCTTCTTCACGATCGGGGCCGACAAAACCAATGCTACGCCGATTGATGCGAGCACGAGACTGAGAAGCCACATCGCCGAAGCCCGTTCATCCTGCAGCAGTCCACTCTCGCGGAGGGGGTAGAGAACGAAGCTGTGGAGTAGGTAGACGTACATGGTTGCTTGCCCGGCATCCGTGATCCAGGTGTGGCGGCGCGGTACGAGCGAGAAGAACGCAGCACTCAGGATTACGGCGAGAACGATGAGGCCGAGCCGCACGCCTCCAGCAAACCACTGGCTTTCGCCGAGGCCTTGATAGGAGTCGTCGTAGAAGAACCAGAAGCGCAGATCGATGGTTCGCCACAGATCGATGTTGCTCAAGATGATGGCGAGCCAGCCGGCAAAAACGGTGACGGCGAGTCCGCGGTAGAGCCACACGGAACGAGTGGCTGTCTGCCAGCGTTCGATAACTCCCCACTCGCGGAGCTTCCAGCCGAGCACAAAGAAGGGAAGGATTCCGATCGCGCGGGAGAGCGAGAACGTGCTGTCGACGTTGTCGAAATAGCCAACTCCGATCGAGCCAATGACGGCCCATGCAAGGGGCCAGCGAAGCAGAGCGAGATAGGGGAGTATCAGCCGGAAAATACCGAGAGCGAGGAGAAACCAGAGCGTCCAACTCGGTTTCGACGGGTTGAGGTCAGTCTCACCTTCGGCGAAGAACTTCACGAGAGCCCAAATGGCTTCCATGATGAAGTACGGCAACAGGATGTCGGTGAGCACTCGACGCATCTGCAGTGCCGATGGTGGCCCCGGCTTAGAGAAGTAGCCGCTGATGATGGCGAACGCGGGCATGTGGAATGCGTAGATAAAGAGGTAGAGCGCTAGCGCGTAATTGGAGTCGTAGGTGAGCCTCTGGATGCCGTGGCCGATCACCACGAGCGTGACGGCTAGAAAGCGCGCGTTATCCCAGTGCGGCATGCGTACTGAGGGAACGCGGGCAGCCCGCGGGGGCGAGAGAGAAACTCCGGTCATTCGTCGAAGTGTAATACCGCTACTTTGGAAGAATGGTGAATCAGCGAGTAGTAGTGACAGGGGCAAGTTCAGGCATTGGTGAGGCGACCGCGCGGCGGTTTGCTTCGCGCGGGTGGCAGGTGGTTGCTGTTGCTCGTCGTGAGGAACGGCTTGCGGCGCTCGCGGCAGACACCGGGATCGATACGTTCGTGGCCGATGTGACGAAACAGGTTGATGTCGACGCGCTCGCCGCCTACCTTCGCGAGCTCGGCCCCATCCACGCCCTCGTCAATAACGCGGGTGGAGCGCTCGGCGTTGCCAGCGTCGAAGACAGCGATGCGGATGACTGGATTCGTATGTTCGACGTCAACGTTGTGGGCACCAAGCGCGTAACGAGCGCGCTTTTGCCGTTGCTGCGCGAAGCGATCGTGGAGGGCGACACGGCGACGATCCTCATGGTCACTTCGATTGCGGCCACCGTGCCGTATGAAGGTGGCAGCGGCTATAACGCCGCCAAGTTTGCCCAGCACGCGCTCACTGCTGTGCTGCGGTTGGAGCTAGCGGGGGAGCCAATCCGGGTGATTGAGGTTGCTCCCGGAATGGTGAAGACAGAAGAGTTCGCGCTCGTTCGTTTCGGAGGCGACGCGGCCAAGGCGGACACTGTTTACGACAATGTTCCCGACCCGCTCGTCGCTGATGACATCGCCGAAACGATTGTGCACGCCCTTGAGCTGCCGCCGTTTGTCAATATCGACCTGGTGACGGTGAAGCCTGTTGCCCAGGCAGCACCCCACAAGATGATCAGGGGCGAGCTCAAGCCCCGCTAATCGTTGTCGTTGCGAGGGGTCGGCGCGGTTGCGGCACCCTCGGTAGCAGCGTCATCCGCGCCGACGACCGGCACGAGTTCATCGATCTCGTCGATGACATCGGCGAAAGCGAGCTTGGGCACGAGGAACAGCAGCACAGCTGCGACGAGCGCGCCGCCACCGCAGATCGCAAACACAGTCAGGTAGCCGAGCAGGCTTGAGGCCGTTTCGGTGACCGCGGATGCGGCCCCGGCCAGGAGCACAATGGCAAAGATCGCGGAGGCGAACGAGCCACCAATGGTCTTGGTCGTATTCGTGAGAGCCGTTGCAATTCCGGTCTGGCCGCGTGGAGCCGCCGCCGCAGCAGCGGCAGGTAGCGCGCCAACGAGCGCACCGGAGCCAAGCCCGGCAACGCTCATATTGAGGAACACGCTCAGCACGGTGTCGTGGTTGGGCAAGAACATCAGATAGCCAGTGGCTACGAAGAACGTGGCAACAATGAGTGCGACGCGTGGGCTCTTCCACTTCGAGAGCACGGGGAAGAGTAGCGCCCCCACGATCATTGAGACCAGATAGGCACCAATGATGTACGAGATCTCATCCGATTCCATGCCGAGACCGTAGCCGTTGATGGGGTCGGTGCCGGCGAAGGTGGCGAGCGGCGCTTGAGCACCAAGGAGGCTGATGCCGACGAGCCCCGCCGTGAGTTGGACGGGCCACATGCTGGGGTCTCGCAGCATCCGAAGATCGATTGCTGG
Organism: Rhodoglobus aureus; assembly: GCF_039527955.1. Lineage (NCBI taxonomy): Bacteria > Bacillati > Actinomycetota > Actinomycetes > Micrococcales > Microbacteriaceae > Rhodoglobus > Rhodoglobus aureus. Next base: position 31,749 of record NZ_BAAAKW010000027.1, read on the forward strand.
ATCTTTGTGGCGCAGTTCGTAACGACCCCACGGGATGAAGGTGGCGACACCAGCGAGCATCACCAGATACACCCACCAGGCGCCGGGGCCATTAATGCGCAAGAACGTGAGGCCCGAGGTGATGAGTAGCAGACCGATTGTGAGGAACACGAAGCCCCAGAAGTCGAGCGAGCGACCGGGCAGCGGCTTTGATTCGGGAACACCGAACAGGATGACGAAGAAGACGACGGTCACAGCAATAGCGGGGATCATTAGGGTCTGCTGCACGTTCTCGCCGAATGCTTTGAAGATGCGGCCGCCACCCAGGGCACCCATGATCGCCCCAGCCTCGAGGGCAACGACGAGGAAGCCTGCGGCCCGACGGGTTTGCGATGCGCCCATGCCGGTGACGCGTCCGCGGTCAAAGATCAGTGCGACCTCGAGGGGGAGCCACACAACGTAGAACCCCTGCAGCGCCCACGCGATCAAGAAGCTCGTGAAGTCTCCTGTGAACGCCAGCCACCACGTCGCGCCGGCCGTAAACACTGTCGAAATGAGCAGGATGCGCTTGTGGCCGTGCATATCGCCGAGCTTTGCCAGAATGGGCACCACAATCGCGCTCAGCAGCAGTTGGGCAGCCTCGAACCAGTTGAAGTCTGCATCGCGGATGCCCAAGTGCTCAACCAGGTCGGGGATCAGCGGGATGTAATAACCCTGAATGATTCCGCTCACCAGCTCGACAAAGAAGAGATAGCCGATGAGGCCAAAAGTGATGGCTCCGGATTTTCCGCGCAGCAATGACATGAACGGATGCTATCGGTAGCCGGGGCGGAAGCTAGCGTAGTGACATGGACTTCAGCAGTGTCGACCCCGGGTGGTCTCCCGTCTTGCAGCCGTTGGCCTCGGAGCTGGGTGCTGTTGGCGAGTTTCTCGATGGCGAAACTGCGGCGCGGCGGTCGTGGCTGCCTGATTCGGCGGCTGTGCTGCGGGCCTTCCAAACACCGTTCGACGACGTACGGGTGCTGATCGTCGGCCAAGACCCGTACCCGACTCCCGGGCACGCCGTTGGTTTGGCGTTCTCAGCCGACCGTTCGGTGCGGCCGTTGCCCCGCAGTCTCGCCAGCATGTACAAAGAACTGAACGCCGACCTCGGCATCCCGCCCGCAGCTCATGGCGATCTGAGTGCATGGCAACGCCAAGGCGTGCTGCTGCTCAACAGGGTGCTGACAGTGCGGTCGGGGGAGACCGGATCGCACCGTCGTCACGGATGGGAAGAGGTGACAGCCCATGCCATAAGGGCGCTCGCGGTCCGACCGCAACCACTTGTTGCTGTGCTGTGGGGGAAAGATGCGGCATCCATCGCCCCGCTACTCGGCGATACCCCCGTGATTGTGAGCCCGCACCCGAGTCCGCTGTCGGCTAGTCGGGGCTTCTTCGGTTCGACGCCGTTTAGTCGAGTGAATGCTGCGCTTAAGGCGCAGGGGGCTGCGCCAATCGACTGGAGCGTTGACCCATAAAATGGGTGTCTCACTACTTCACACTTCGGGAGCAGCCCATGGCACACCACTTGAGAGACGCCACTGCGGCTGACGATGCGACGCTCGCCGAAATCTATGGACACTTCGTAACTACGACCGTTGTCACGTTCGACATTGTGGAGGTGACAACGGAGACGATGGCGCTCAAGCGCACGACCGTTCAAGACTCGGGGCTGCCGTTCATCGTCGCTGTCGACGAGAACGACCGCGCGCTCGGCTATGCGGCTATGTTCCCGTGGCGCCCCAAAGCGGCCTACAAACTCACGGTTGAGAGCTCGATTTACCTGTCGCCGGCCGCAACCGGTCGAGGGCTCGGGGGAGCGCTCATGGAGGCGCTCATCCAGCGCGGTCGCGATGCGGGCATCCGCGAACTAATCGCCGTGATTTCGGATGACGGTGCCGATGCCTCCATCCACCTGCACCACAAACTGGGCTTCGAATCGATCGGGCACCTCAAGCGCGTCGGATTCAAATTCGATCGCTGGGTCGGTACGTATCTCATGCAGAAGTCTCTCGAAGAGTAGCGACTAGCTCAGTGCCGCAGACCGGTTCGCCAGAGCTTTCGGCCTCGCGGGCCTTCACCCGCGTAAACAGAGTGAACGAACGGATGCCCGGCCTCCGCGATGGAGAGCCGGGCATCCGGTTTCGGGTGTGTATTTGGTTGTGAGTGCAGAGGTTTCGCTGACTACACTGCGTTTCTCGGCGTTGCTCCGCGCAGCAGGACGAACCCGGAGACGGCGCTGATCGCCGTGATGACGAGACTCCAGCTCACCACTCCAACGATGCCAAGACTTACCAGGCTCTCTCCCACAGCACCCCACGATTCAGTGAAGGTCGCGAGGGCGATCAGGGCTACGAGAAACGCTCCGACAACGATGAAGAAGACTACAACTCCGCTGGCCTTCCAGCGCACCCAGACCGTCGCGATTGCTGCGCCAAAGAACAGGAAGAACAGGAACAGCACGAACTCCACGTAGACGCGTTCGAGCGCGGAGTCACCGAAGTAGATCGGCGCGAACATCGTGCCGCCCATGCCCCAACCGTTAGTCGCTTTTTCAATCGCGGCCAGAATGGTGAGCCCCGTGGTGTAGATCACGGCGAGGATGACGAACGCGAGTGAACTGCCCAGGTAGTAGTCGCGGCGAGTGACGCCGTAGCCGAGAGCGAAGGGGAAGGTGATGCTGATCGCCTGAATCGCCACCACCATCATGTAGACGAAGATGAAGAGACTGGATCCGCCATATTCCATGCCGTCAAGCACGTTGGTGCGGGCGGCGGGTGACGCTGCCCAATAGATGAGCCCCCAGACCGTCAACGAGAGCACAAAAATGGTGCCGAGAATAATCCACGGCAGCCCCAGCGTCGTCCACGGGTTAGCGAAGTGCAGCTTTGCCACACTGGTGATGCGCTTCAGAGGGCTCGCAGGGTGCGCGAGCGCCCGGGTTGTGGTTGTCATGCGCTGGCCTCGAATTCTGTGGTCTCGTTGCTGGTGAGTTGGATGATGAGCTGCTGCAGCGATACCGGTGACAGTTCCAGCCCGGCCGCTTTCGCGTCGCGGCTCTCGCTCTCGCTGAGTCCGGCAACGGTTACCGAGCTGAGCCCGCCAATGCCATCGCGGTGTAACACCGTTCGGGTGCCGACAAAGGCAGCAACGGCGGTCTTCATGCCGACGACGTTGGTGGCGCGGTTGCGCAGTGTTTCGGCATCCTCGTTGATGAGTAGTTTTCCGTCATCGATCACGAGGACGTGTTCGAGTAGGTTGCTGACCTCGTCAATGAGGTGAGTGGAGAGGATCACGGTGCGCGGGTGGTTGGCGTAGTCCTCAAGGAGGCGGTCGTAGAAGATGTGGCGGGCCACGGCATCCAACCCCAGGTAGGGCTCATCGAAGAAGGTGAGCGGCGCGCGCGAGGCGAGCCCGACGATGACACCGATGGAGGAGAGCTGGCCGCGCGATAGCTTCTTGATGCGTCGGTCGAGGGGGAGCCGGAAGTCGGCGATCAGGCGATCGGCGAACTCTTCATCCCAGTTCGCGAAGAACCAGGGTGCAGTCTTGAACACGTCCTTGGGGCGGAAGTCTTCGGGGTAACGCTGGCTTTCCTTGATGAAGCACGTGTTCTGCAGCACCTTCGCGTTCTCTACCGGTGCTTGCCCGAACAGGGAGATGGTGCCCTCGCTCGCGAATTCTTGCCCGGTCAGTAGCTGCATAAGAGTGGTCTTGCCTGCACCGTTGCGACCGAGGAGGCCGTAAATCTTGTTTTCGGCGACGGAGAAGCTCACGTCGTTGACGGCGACGACTTTGCCGAAGCGCTTCGTGAGGTTGTGTACCTCAATTGTTGACGTCATGAGTTCTTCGCCTCCTTGGCGATCATCTGGGTGAGTTGGGTTGAGTCGATGCCGAGCTTTTCTGCTTCGGCCAAGAGCGGACGTACGTATTCGCTGCTGAACTTGTCGCGGCGTGCACCTTTGAGTTGTTCTTGAGCGCCGGTAGCGACGAACATTCCGATTCCTCGTTTCTTGTAGAGAATTCCTGCATCGACGAGCACGTTGACGCCCTTGAGGGCGGTCGCGGGGTTGATGCGGTAGAAGGCCGCGAACTCGTTGGTCGAGGGCGCCTGGCCCTCTTCGGGGAGGGCGCCGGAGATGATGTCGTTCTCAATGTTCTCGGCGACCTGCGCGAAGATCGGGCGGGAGTCATCCATGTGTGCCTCCTTCCTGCGGTTACTTGGTTGGTTGGTGTTGCAACTAACCAACCAGCATCGCAACGCTTTGTCAAGGCCTTTAGGCTGAACTCGTGTCAGAACTTCACTTCCTCAGCGCCCTCGAACAACTGCACCTCCTGCGCGCGGGGGAGCTGAAGCCCAGCGAACTCGTGGCTCACTATCTCGACCGCATCGAGCGGCTGAACCCCGAGCTCGGTGCTTTCACGGTCGTGACCCCGGATGCCGCACGCGAGCGGGCAGCGGAACTCGAGAAGCTGGGCAGCCGGGCATCCACTCTCTGGGGCTTGGCCTCGGGTGAAAAAGACTTGTGGGCCCGCGCCGGAGTGCGCACCGCCTATGGGTCGCGCGCCTTCGCCCACTTCGTGCCCGAGGTATCCGACGAGGTCGTCGACGTGCTGGATGCGGCCGGCGCCATCAGCCTCGGCAAGACCGCGACCCCCGAGTTCGGTTTGCCTGCCTACACGGAGCCCCTCTCGGATGCCCCCGCCGTGAACCCCTGGAACACCTCCTTGGGGTCGGGCGGCAGCAGCGGGGGAGCAGCCGTCGCGGTTTCGGCGGGTCTCTTGCCTTTCGCGCCAGGCTCGGATGGTGGCGGCTCGATTCGCATCCCCACAGCAGCCACCGGTCTCGTCGGCCTCAAGCCGTCGCGCGGCCGCGTGCCCTCGGGTAGCGGTTTCGGCAGTCTCGGGCAGCTCCCTGTCACAGGCCCGATTGCTCGTACCGTCGCGGATGCCGCCCTCCTGCTCGACGCGCTCGCCGGACCCTCGCCCTATTCCGTCGGCCCGCCAAACTGGGGCGGCGGCGCCTTCCTTAACGCGGCCATCCGCGGCGAAGGCACCTTCAGTATCGGCGTCATGACGACCTCACCCTGGGACGACACCTACGACATCACCGTCTCGCCCGAAGCTCAGGACGCCCTCGACCTCGCCCGCACCGCGCTCGATCAACTTGGCCACGGAAGCGAAGACTTTGCCCTCGAACCCTCACCCGAATACGCCGAAGCCTTCACCGTGCTGTGGCAGGCGGGGGCTGCCGGAATCCCACTCGATGGCGAACAACTGGAGCTCGTGGAGCCCCTCACGAAGTGGCTCGTCGAAAGCGGCCGCCGCATGAGCGCGCGCGAGGTCGGCGTCGCCATCGCGACACTGTCGCGGTTTGAGCGCCGCGTTATCCACCAGTTCTCCTCATATGATGCCGTGCTGACTCCGGCGATGGCGATGACGCCGAGACCACTGGGATGGTTTCATGCCGAGGATGCTTTCGAGAATTTTGCCAAGCAAGTGCAATACACGCCGTGGACGAGTTTTGTGAACGTCGCTGGGCTGCCCGCCATCAGCCTTCCCGTGCATGAGACGGCCGAAGGCCTGCCGATGGGGGTGCAGCTCATCGGGCGACCAGGGCGTGAAGACGTGCTGTTGGCAATTGGCGCGCAACTTGAGCGACGCTTGCAGTGGGGCTCGCGGCATCCGGCAGCATTTCGGGATCAAGGTCAGTCATGACCGTAAAAAATAGCCTGAAGCGACGCCGGCGTAAAATCACCCCTGAACTGGGGGTGAAATAACCTGTGATGTCCTCATTAATGCCGACAGCGGAACAAACTGCATAGGCGATAAATTCTCGATTGGCAGCCACTCGCGTGGACTCGCCGCCACCTCCTCCCCGAGGCCGGTGGGTGTCACCATCCGAAGGTGTTGCTGTGCTGATCTCCACGCGTTGGTCCTTGCCCCTCTTTTTTGCGGTGGTTGTGTCTTTGGTGCTCGTCGCCACCTTGATCCAGCCGGTCGAGTCCCTGGCCGCAGCACCGCTTGATCTCGGTGAGTCTGTCGGGCAGCTCCCCGCACTCGAATCTCCTGAGCTGCAGCCTGATGCCTCAGCATTCCCCGCCGGCCGTTTCGACGAAGCGTCAACTGGTCCACTCAATGAGGCAGTAGGCAAGGGACGGAGTGAATCGCCCCAGAAGCCCACAGAGGTTGACTTGAGTAAGTTCGACCCTGAGACGGCACGTGTCACATCGCAGAGTGAGTTCGCTACGAACTATCGCCTTGACGATGGCACGAACGTTTCTGAGCTGTCGCTAGTTCCGTTGAACGTACGGACGCGCGACGGCAATTGGACCGAGGTTTCCACTGAAGTTACAAGCTGGAATGAGGGGCGCTGGGGCGCTGAAGGTCACCCATTGAAGCCCACCTTCGGTACTGAAGCGGATGATCCTTCGCTGCTGGAAGTTTCGCGCGATGGCTATGATGTGTCGTTCGCGTTGGGAGGCTCCGCGGATAGTCCCCTGTATCGTCCGATCGCTAATCGTCGGGTCGCCGATGTCAACAGCGTGCAGTACCGAGATGTTTTTGATGATGTTGATCTTCGCTATGACGTTGCTGCTGGCTCTGTGAAAGAGACTCTGGTGCTGAAGGACGTTCCGGCTAAGGGTGAGTCGTCGTGGGCGTGGCTGGTGTCTGCTCCGGGCCTCACGCTTGAGGTGAATGAGTTTCGGGAGGTCGTGTTTCTCGACAAGGCGGGGGTCACAAAGTTCCACATTCCGGCCCCCATTGCTTGGGACTCGTCAGGGATCGAAGAGGTTCGCGAGCCCTCGCTGATTAACCTTGATACGACGCTGACGCGTGTAGGCGACAAGTGGCGTCTGCAGTTGTCGGCTGACCGTGAGTGGCTGACATCGCCAGATCGGGAGTACCCGGTCATGGTGGACCCGACGATGAGCGTGGGCGATTCGTACATTCACGCGTACAAATCTGATGGGACAATTCGTACTGATGCCGTGCAGGTCGGCAATTCCATGAGTGCCGGCAACACGATGTGGCGCACAGGCGCGAAGTACGTGTACACATCCTTGGCGGGTAAGCAGGTTTTGGCGGCAACGTTCGCTGGCGCGTATGACGGTTACGGTACGACGAGTACGCGCACCCAGCGGGTTTCTCAAAACCAGTGCTGGGGATATAGCTGCTCCGGCTCCACACTCGGTACTTTCTCGCTGAGCTCGGGTTCTGGTAGCACGTCTGCGACCGCGTTAGCCCAGTTGTATTCCAATCTGGTGAATGCGGGATCGCTGCAGGCATCCTTGAACATCCGGGGCGATGAGAGCGCGACTTACACCTACAAGCAGTTGAATACGTCGCTGGCGATCGCCTGGAAGGATTACCCCTCCGTCTCTGCCTTCGTGGCACCTTCGCCCGCGAACGCTGCGGTTGGCGCTCCGGTGATGCCGACGTTCAAGGTCACCGGTACGGGCAGCGGTTTGGCCTACCAGTACAAGGTGGGCACGACAAGCAACGTGGATACCAGCGCGATTTATACCTCGCCGTGGTCGACCACGGCGGAGCACCAAGTTCCGCCGCAGGATCAGTTGGATGCGGGAACGAAGTACTACTGGAAGGCGTACGTTAAGGATGGCTACAACGGCCACCTCGGCACCTCCACCATCCGTGGTTCGTCGACCCGGTCATTCACCACAAATTCACCCGCACCGACGCCTGACCGTGCCTCCGCTTCGCCGGTTGACGACGCTGTGCTGGTTTCGCTGACTCCAACGTTGAGCACCAGCACAGTGGTGGATGCTGAGGGTGCACCGGTGGAGTACCAGTTCCGCATTGCGACGGGCACTGATGGCAAGTCGGGCGCGATCATCTCATCAGGCTGGTCGCCCACTCCGTCGTGGACAGTTCCGGCAGGAACCCTGCAGGATGGCGGCACCTACACGTGGGTTGCATTGACGAGCGACGGCACTGACATTGATCTCGACGGCGGGTGGGTCAACTCGTTCAAGGTCGATCAGCGCATCGGTTCTGCGGGTCCCGCTCCGACCGACGCTGCAGGTCCCGTCTCGGTCAACCTCGCCAACGGTAACGTGAGCTTGGGCTTCACCTCGCCAATGGTCTCGACTGTCGGTGGGCCGATGGGGATGTCGTTCGCGTACAACTCGCTTCGTTCGCCCGCTTCCAAGAAGGGGCTCATCGGTAGCTACTTCAACGCGAAGGCGTCACCGACATCCACCCCGGTTTTCGATTTTGATGACAAGCAACCGGTGCTCGTACGCACTGATTCGGCTGTGTCGTTTGACTGGGCTGCCGAGTCTCCCGCACCCGCGGTGCCTAACGACAACTTCTTGGCACGCTGGACTGGCTACATCACGCCTCCCACCGGAGGAACAGGGAGCTACGAGTTCGTTGTCGTTGGTGATGACGGGGTGAAGTTGCGGATTGCGGATGCTCAGGTGCTGAGTGCCTGGACTGATGGACTTGCCACAACGACAAGTTCGGCGGTCTCGCTGACCGCCGGTGTGCCAGCACGCTTCCAGCTCGACTACTACGAGAAGGTGTCGAACGCGAGCGTTCAGTTGCTCGTGAAGTTCAATGGTGCCGCTGCCATCCCGGTGCCTCCGGACTGGTTCACCACTGAGATCCCGGTGCTGCCCTTTGGGTGGAACGGTTCCGCTCCAGTGAATGGCAACTCCGGCGTGTACGCTTCGGCGACCGTCACTGAGTCATCGGTGACCCTGACCGACATCTCCGGTTCTGTGCATATTTATGCCAAGAAGTCTGCTGGCGGATACACGACGCCGAAGGGTGAGTACGGTGTGCTCTCGGTTGATGGCAAGGGTCTTGTCACCCTCACCGAAGATGACGGTACGGTCTACGCGTTCACCGCTCAGGGCAAAGTGGGGTCGGTCACGAGTCCTGCCGATTCGCAGAAGCCTGCGACGCCTGTCGTGCACTACCGGGAGGGCACTGGCCAGATTGACCGGATCTCTGACCCGCTCTCAGAGGTACTACCTGCTACATCCCCACCCACGTTCTCTCGCGAGGTGCGCTTCGCCTATGCGGGTGATGTTGTTGGCGATGTCGGGCTAGGAATAACTGACTCGACTGATCTGTCAGGCAACGCATGCTCGTTTGATGCGGCGCTTGGGTATGCGGCACCACCGGCAAACATGCTGTGTCGCATTATCTACCCTGGCCATGTTGAGGGTTCGGATGACACCACTCGACTGTTCTACAACAGCAACGGGCAGGTGGCCGCGATTCTTGATCCCGGTAACGAGCTGTCGAGCTTCGGATACGACGCCGAGGGCCGCATGTCGGTCATCCGTGATTCGCTGGCTAATGACTGGCTCGCGGCGACGTCGACTGCTCCGGCAGCCGAGTCGACGGTCGAGATCGTCTACGACGCTGACGGTAAGGCGACTTCGGTGACCTTGCCAGCACCCGATGGCACCACGACTGCGGAGCGCCCCAAGAAGACGTTTACGTACGACGGCAACTCAACCTATGTGGATGTTGACGGGCTCACGCTGCCCCCGGGTGCCCACGCCAAGACGGTCACGTTCGACTCGGCATGGCGTCAGCTGACGGTGACATCGGCGATGGGACTCACCGCATCACAGGTGTGGAATACCGACGACATGATTCTGTCGGCGACAGACGCCACGGGGCTGATGACCACGACGATCTACGACGGTGAAGACCGTGCCACTGATAGCTACGGTCCAGCGCCTGTGAGCTGTTTCGGTGCCGATCGTCGGCCGCTGCCGTCGTGCGCGATTGAGCCCGCGCATACCGAGACTGCGTTCGATGACTTGCTTGAAGGTTTGCACGTCGCGTTCTACTCGAATCCGATTTTGTCGGGCGCCCCGAAGACGTTCAACTTTGGGCTGGAGGGTTCTGGCGGCGCACTGGTCAAGGACTGGGGCGCAACGGCACCGGCAGGGATGGGGGTCACCGATAACTGGTCACTTCGGGCTACTGGGTTGATCACGTTCCCGGATGCTGGTGTCTACAACTTCCGCACTGTCGCCGATGACGCGACGCAGTTGTGGATCGATGACATTTTGGTGATCGGCGACTGGGCGGGCAGCGGTTCGCACACCTCCGCCGAGCGCGACATTCCAGCTGTGACGGCGGGCCAGACTCAGAGCATCCGTCTGGCGTATGCGGATCGCACCGGCGAAGCAGAGTTGGATTTGCAGTGGAAGGTACCGGGATCGGCAGTCTGGGCAACGGTTCCTGGCTCTGCGTTCTCGCCCGATTATGGGCTGGCGAACCGAACCACGGTTCATGATTCGGCACCGGCATCGAGTGGGCTGTCTGATGCGCAGGTTCCCGACATCGTGACGTCGCTGCAGTACGAGCACCCGTGGTTGGGGGCGGCCACGAGCACGACGCTCGACCCGGATGGGTTGGCATTGACCACAAAGGAAAGCTACGAAGCTCCGGGCGCCAGCGGGTATCTGCGTCGTTTGACTCGTCACCTACCTAGTGCGGTTGCGGCGGCAGGAGCTTCTGCTCCGGCCGCGTCTGAGGGCAACTCCTCTGTCTACTATGGCGACACCGAAACGTTGGCGGAAGCTGGTTTCGCGGCTGAGGTGTGTGGTGTTCCATTGAGCACCCCGCAGCACGGTTTCATGAACTCATCAACGGGTGCATCCCCGGCGGTGGGCAGTGCAGTGGTGACGGAGTTTGTTTACGACCTGTGGGGTCGCACGGTGGGTACGAAGCGTTCTGGCGACACGAGCTGGAGCTGCAACTACTTCGATGATCGCGGTCGGGCAACCTCGAGTGTGTTGTCTGCGTTTGGTTCGTCGCCTTCGCGTACTACAACGATGACGTATGGGTTTGTCGGCGACACGATGGTCGTGACGAGCACAGATCCGGTCGGCACGATCACCTCGGCCAGTGACCTTCTGGGGCGCACTGTGACTTACACGGATGTGTGGGGAACGGTAACAACACCAGCGTATGAGTCGAAGACGGGTCGTGTGACTTCGGTTACCACGGTCACGGCTGGTGCTGGTGGCGTGGCCGGCAAGCAGTCCTTCGAGTACGACGTTGACGGCAAGGTGACGGTGGTCAAACACAACGATGTCGCCATTGCGACGCCGTCGTATGCCACTGCAACGCAGCTTCTGGAGTCGGTCGCGTATGCCAACGGCAGCAGCCTGGGCGGTATCACGCGTAATGGGGCTGGTGCGGGTACTGGTTTCAGTTGGAGTTTTCCGGATGCCACGGTGGTGTCTGATTCGGTGGTGCGGTCGCAGTCGGGCCGAATTATTCAGAACACTTTGTTGGATTCGTGGGTGGCTGATCCGCGTACGGAAACCTCGACCTACACCTTCGATGCGGCGGGCCGTTTGACCGAGGCAGTCATCCCGAGGCATGTGCTCTCGTACGGTTTTGGTGACACCACCGCCTGTGGCGCTGGTGCGAGTGATCTCGCCGGTCATAACGGTAACCGCACCTCGTTCTCGGATGTGAAGGATGCCGGCACCCCGATCACCACTGATTACTGTTACGACGTCTCCGACCGGTTGGTGTCGACGGCGGTTGCCGGTGCTCCGGCTGGGGCAAACACCCTGCTCTCGACGAACCTGAGTGCGGCGAGTCTGACGTATGACGCGCATGGGAATACGACGAGGTTGGCTGATCAGCAGCTGTTCTATGACGGTGCTGATCGGCACCTGAAGACGGTGTTGGATGACGGCACCGTGATCGAATATGTGCGGGATGCGACGGGGCGGATTGTGCAGCGCAGCTCAACTACATCTGGTGAGGCGCCGGAGGTTATTCGTTACACGTTTACCGCTGGTGGGATGTTTGGGGTGCTGGATGGTGCCGGTGCGTTGATTGAGGAGACTCTGTCGTTACCGGGCGGAGTGAGTGTGTCTCTGCCGGTGGGTGCGGATGCGAAGTGGTCGTACCCGAACCTGCATGGTGACTCGATCATCCTCACCGACCATCTCGGTATCCGGGTTGGTGCACGCGCTGCATTTGATCCGTTCGGTCAACCCATCGATCCGGTCACCGGCGACATTGGCACGGAGACTGCGGATGACGCGGTCACGGACACCTCGCCGGGGGATGCTGATTACGCGTTCGTGGGATCGCATCGGAAGTTGTATGAGCATCAGGGTTCGATCGCGACGATCGAGATGGGGGCCAGGCAGTATGTTGCCGGGCTTGGCAGGTTCCTCGAGGTTGACCCTGTCGAGGGTGGGGTGACAAATGCGTATGACTACCCGGCAGATCCGATCAATAGGCTCGACTTGTCAGGTCAGTTCGAGATCACGTTGCGTGGTGTCCTTGAGGTCGGGGCGATAATTGCAGGCGTTGCGGGCGCGGTGGCTTGCGTAGCGTCCGTGGTATGTGGCGTGGTAGGCGCAATTGCTATAGGCGTAGCCGCGGGGTCGGCTGCATATTTGGCTCGCGATGGGTTCTCCGAAAGGTTCAATGTCGGAAACCTAGCTTTAGACGCTGGTCTTGGAGCAGTCGGCGTCGGTGGTTCTGTAGTAGCAGCTCGAACAGCGGCCCGTATTATAGTTTCGCGTGCAGTTCCGGTCGGTAGCGGATTGAAAAGAGACGCGTTTCATTCGGTTGGCACATTCGTTCAAAACAGAATTACTACGCAGGGCGCGATTAGACTCTCCCCACGGCCAGGAAGCCTAGGTTTGAGCGTTTCAGTCCGAGCAACGGTAAACGGAAATGCTGGAATACAGAACTGGGTAGTGCGCTCAAACAGGCTCGTCCACTCTGCCTTTAGAAAGTTCGTATAGATATGCGTGACGAGCAGTGGTTCAGTAACCTGCGTGACGTTGTTGAGCCTCTTGGGTCACGGGGAATTGACGTTCTGCAGTTCCTTCCTGCCCGAATTTTCAATGAAGAAGTGCTCAGTTTCGGCTACAGAATAGGACTATTCACAGTTGCCGATGCAGTCCGAATTGCTCTCCTGCGACTAGAGGAAGGAATAGAGCTGACTCCCGCTGAGAAAGCGATTGCTTTCAGCTTTGAAAAGGATAATCGCGAGGTAGGGATCAGCTTGCTAGATATCCCACTGGACAGATTTCCGCTCACCGAGCGTCGGTGCCGATTTCTCGTTGTTTGTCTCATTCGGGATGCTTGGGGCGAGATTCCTGACGCAGAGTTAGAGCTGCAGTCCTTTCTCGTTTCCTGGCAGGGGACGGTTTCATTCGGGCTAGCAGAGCTCACCCCTCGGGGCTTTGATAGCTTGTGGTTTGGTTCTAGAGCTAGGCAACGTTTCCTTGGCAGGCTGGACAACGCAATTGCGTTCGAAAGAGCAGAAGTGCTATTTGATTAGTGCGCTGGCATAGACCGAAGTCGACGGCTTTGGTGCCGCGTGGTCGTGGTCGTGCGCGAGATAAAGGCTGCTCTAAATTCGTTACCGCAGCAGAGAGCTAATCCCCGAAGGCCAGCGCGCAACGCCCGTGCAGCCTCGGGGCCGAAAACCCCGAAAACCCCCGAAAACCCCGGAAAACCCCCGAGTACCCCGTGCCCTGAACCGTCCCGGGTTTCGTGCCGTTTTCTTTCTAGTGAAAGGATTCGAGTATGCCTAAGAAATACCCCGCGGAGGTTCGCGAGCGTGCAGTCCGGATGGCGCTTGATCGCGTCAACGATTACCCGTCCATCAACGCTCTCGCGATGGCCCTGGCGCCAAAGCTGAACGTCGGCGTGGAGACACTACGGAAGTGGGTCATTCAGGCCCAGATCGATGCCGGCGATAAGACTGGTCGGCCGAGCGTTGAGCTCGAAGAGATCAAGACTCTTAAGCGTGAAGTCAAGGATCTGAAGGAAGCGAACGAGATTCTTCGCGCGGCGTCAATTTTCTTCGCGAGGGAGCTCGACCCTCGCCACCACTAATCTGCCAATTCATCAACGAGATGAGGGCTGACGGCCACGGAATCGAGTCGATCTGCACTGTTCTGCGCGAGCAGGGCGTGCAGGTCGCTCCGCGGTCGTATCGGGCGTGGAGGAAACGCCCGCCCGCGGCGCGCACGATCGATGATGCCACCGTTGTTCACGTGTTGCGTGGGCTTCACATGCGAGACCAGAAGGGCCGCCAGAAACCCGAGGTGCTCTACGGGAGGCGCAAGATGACCGCGTGGATGAGGCGGGAGGGATTCGACGGGCTTAGCAAACACACCGTCGACCAGCTCATGCGCCAAGAGGGCATGAACGGGCTCGTGCGCGGACGGCGCACCCGCACCACAATCCCCAACAAAGACGGCCGCCGAGCCCCGGACCTACTGAATCGGAACTTCAGCGCGCCGCGGCCAAACCATGCCTGGGTCACAGATTTCACCTACGTGCCGACGTGGTCCGGGTTCATCTATGTTGCCTTCGCTATTGATCTCTATTCGCGGGCGATCGTCGGCTGGGACATTTCGAAGATCAAGGACACTGCGTTCGTCGAGGGCTGTCTGCGCATGGCGCTCTGGCGGCGCGACCACACCGAGAGGCCGGTGCCAGCGGGAATGATTCATCATTCCGACGCCGGATCTCAATACACCTCAATTCGCTTCAGTGAAACTGTCACGTTGGAAGGCCTAACGGCATCGATCGGGTCCGTCGGCGACGCCTATGACAATGCCGCCGCAGAGACAGTCATGGGGCTCTACAAGAACGAAGCCGTGCAGAACGGGTCACCGTTCAGATCGGGCTCGCTGAAGACACTCACAGACGTCGAGGAACTCACCTTCGGCTGGGTTGATTGGTACAACAACGAGCGGCTGCACAGCTCACTCCGAAACGTTCCGCCCGAGGAATACGAGGCCGCCTACTACGATGAAATCAACGTCCCATCAACCGGTGGAGCCGCTAACAAAACAGCGGCATGAAAACCGGGACGGTTCACCCTCGTTAATGCAGCACCTAGAAGTGGAACTGGGAGTGTTTGGGTGACCAGCGACGCTACGAGCGTTACATTTACGGTCACTTCGAACGGTTATTTTGATGCACCTGGCTCGAAGATCACTTTCAGCACGTTCAAGGAGAATGGCACTGTATTCTTGCAACAAGAGGCTGGTGCGCTAGGGGCTGATTTCTGGGTAGCGAGGGGCGTTAACTTTGGATTCGCGCATGACAACTGGGAATTACAAGCCAACAACCTGTCTGGGCTAATCAAATGATGGAGAATCGCAAGATCGTGCCTCCGGCTACGGTCGTCATCGTTGCGATTGCCGCCGGGATAGTAGTTGCAGCGCTTTACGCCGTGATTCTTGTTCTCAGAGGCACATCATCAGATGCCATGCTCGCAATAAACTTTAAGTACGGGCTGCTCTTTGCGATCCCGGTCGGCGTTTTGGTGAGTTTGGTTGCTGTTTCGGTCGGATTCAGTGTCAGAGCTTTGTTGCATACTCACCGTCTTCATCGCGCCTGGCTAGTAGCGTGCGTGGCAGGCTTGAGCGTGGCAATTAGCTTGATTGGCTCTCTCGTGTTACTTGCGGCTGTTCTTGGTGTAGCCGATTTTCAATGGTGGACCATCGCCCCTTGCATGTTCGGATCTATCGGATTCGCGGCGTGGTCGATCGCACGCGACCGGATCCAAGACATGCGGTGACTGTCGCGGCGATTCGAGTCCAGATATCGCCCCCTCACGCGTACAAGGGGCTCTGGCGATACGAGTTGGAGCTGCCACTACTTCGATGATCGCGGTAGGGCAACTTCGAGTGTGCTGTCTGCGTTCGGCTCTTCGCCATCTCGCACGACCACGACAACCTACGGATTTGATGCCGGACGCCTGGTTGTGACGACGACAGATTCGGCTGGCATCATCACCGCGACCAGTGACCTTCTCGGCCGCGCTGTGACCTACATGGATGTGTGGGGCACGGTAGCGACCCCTGAATACGAGACGAAGACGGGGCGCGTGACTTCGGTTGCCACGGTCACTGCTGGCGGTGTGACCGGCAAGCAGCCCTTCGAGTATGACGTTGACGGCAAGGTGACGGTGGTCAAACACAACGATGTCGCCATTGCGACGCCGTCGTATGCCACTGCAACGCAGCTTCTGGAGTCGGTCGCGTATGCCAACGGCAGCAGCCTGGGCGGTATCACGCGTAATGGGGCTGGTGCGGGTACGGGTTTCAGTTGGAGTTTTCCGGATGCCACGGTGGTGTCGGATTCTGTGGTGCGGTCGCAGTCGGGTTGGATCATGCAGAACACTCTGTCTGATTCGTGGGTGGCGGATCCGCGAACGGAAACCTCGACCTACACCTTCGATACTGCCGGGCGTTTGACCGAGGCGGTCATCCCGAGGCATGTCCTCTCGTATGGTTTCGGTGACACCACGTGTGGCACTGGCACGGGTGATCTTGCCGGTCGTAACGGTAACCGTACGTCGTTCTCTGATGTGAAGGATGCCGGCACCCCGATCACCTCTGATTACTGTTATGACGGGTCTGATCGGTTGTTGTCGACGGCTGTGGCGGGTGCTCCCGCCGGGGCAAACACCTTGCTCTCGACGAACCTAGGCGCGACAACCCTCACCTATGACGCGCACGGCAATACGACCCGGTTGGCGGATCAGCAACTGTTCTATGACGCCGCTGACCGGCACATGAAGACGGTGTTGGATGACGGCACCGTCATCGAATACCTCCGAGACGTTACAGGGCGGATAGTGCAACGCAGCTCCACCGCACCAGGTGAGGCGGCGGAGATTATTCGTTACACCTTCGGCGCTGGTGGGATGTTTGGAGTGCTCAACGGTGCCAGCGCGCTCATCGAGGAAACTCTGTCATTGCCGGGAGGCGTGAGCGTGTCTCTGACAGTGGGTGCAGATGCGCGCTGGTCGTACCCGAACCTGCATGGGAACTCGATCATCCTCACCGACCATCTCGGTATCCGGGTTGGTGCGCGTGCTGCGTTTGATCCGTTCGGGCAACCCATCGACCCAGTCACCGGCGACATTGGCACGGACGTCGCGGATGACGCGGTCACCGACACGTCGCCGGGTGATGCGGATTACGCCTTCGTGGGTGCGGCCCGGAAGTTATATGAGCATCAGGGTTCGATCGCCACAATCGAGATGGGTGCCAGACAGTATGTTGCCGGGCTCGGCAGATTCCTCGAAGTTGATCCTGTCGAGGGCGGGGTGACGAATGCTTATGACTACCCTGCTGACCCGATCAACAGTTTGGACTTGAGCGGGATGTATACAGCCGACTCCGTCGATCGTGTCTCTAGGAGCACTGGTAAATCTGCCGCTGTTCTATGGAAGGCTAACAAGCCGGTGAAGAGAATCCTTGAGCCCACCGGGGTAACGACACTTCAAAAAACTTGGCGCACGCCTTGGCGGCCGAATGTAAAACCGAAACCGTTCCAACACGCTGGCACTTATGCGACTGTGACGTGTGGCGATGCAGCGTGCCCGCCTTCGCCTGGTGGTGGCTCAATAGCGCTTAGCGGCTGTCTGCTTATCTGTGGCACTGGCGGCGTAATTGTCGATCAAGATGGAGCTTTTCATGGGGTCCTTGGCGCAGGGGTGGGGCCCAAAGGGGGCGCGAGCTTGCGGATAGGGGGCACGATAGGGGAAATCACGCCGGGGATGAGCGTGATCGCGGGCTGCTCGGGCGCAGTGGGGCCGATTGGCGCTTTCGGCGAAGTTGGTCTTGGTGACGGTGGAATAAGCAGTCTCAGCGGCGGCGTCTCGGCAGGAGCGGAGGGTGGATGCTCGCTAATGGGTCAATACACTTGGTGAACCTTGAAGACGGAGATCAAGGTGAATGAAACCGGAATGCTCGTTTTTGGGCTCGCGATGGTAGGAGGAGGCGCTTTTGTGCTACTGATCAGGAAAGCGATGGGCCGTTATGCTTCAGATTTTTGGACGCAACGAAGTTCCTCCCGACGGCACCGCTCGGAGGAGTATTGGATAAATGCGTCGACTGCTCAGGGCTTCGTTATTGTCTTCATAGGACTAATCCTCGTGGCCACATCATTTCTTTTCAGTTAGGTATTCCGTGATATCGGATTTGGTCATCTTTGGAATAGTTCTCGTGCTAATGGGATCTGGTCAGTTCTTGTTTCGTCACAAGTGGGCGGCTTCAATGGTGGAGACAATCCGCGCCTTTAAAGTGAAGCGCCTAAGTCGCCTATCTGAGGAAGTCGTTCTCAGAATCGGGGTCGTTCTTATGGCGATTTTCGTAGCGCTTGGGGTAGTGCTCATCGTCGTCGGCTTGACCCAACGCTAGACGCATGTCCCGCGCAATGAAAGCGGGAATAAGTTGCGCTTAGGCGCCGACAGGGGCGTGCCCAACGCCCAACGCAACCCCGGCGGGGTATCCACGAGCAAGCCAGTCCCGCGAACGCAGACTCAAGGTCGGCACGGGTTTCGGCGAAGTGCTCCCAGCCTTCGGTGTGGAAGCCAACCACGTGGTGAACGCCCAAAACGCGGCTGGCTGATCCGCGCACGGAAACCTCGACCTACACCTTCGGCGCTGCCGGACGTTTGACCGAGGCGGTCATCCCGAGGCATGTCCTCTCGTACGGTTTCGGTGACACCACGTGTGGTGCTGGCGCGAGTGATCTTGCCGGTCGTAACGGTAACCGCACGTCGTACTCTGATGTGAAGGATGCCGGCACCCCGAGCACGACTGATTACTGTTATGACGGGTCTGACCGGTTGTTGTCGACGGCTGTTGCCGGGGCTCCGGCAGGGGCAAACACCCTGCTCTCGACCAACTTGGGGGCGGCGAGTCTGACGTATGACGCGCATGGCAACACGAGCCGGTTGGCTGACCAGCAACTGTTCTACGACGGTGCTGACCGACACCTGCAGACCGTATTGGATGACGGCACCGTGATCGAATATGCGCGGGATGCGACGGGGCGCATTGTTCAACGCACATCCACCGCACCCGGCGAGTCGCCGGAGGTTATCCGTTACACGTTCTCCGCTGGTGGCCTGTTTGGGGTGCTGGATGGTGCTGGCGCGTTGATCGAGGAAACTCTGTCGTTACCGGGAGGCGCGAGCGTGTCACTACCGGTGGGTGCGGATGCGAAGTGGTCGTACCCGAATCTGCATGGGGATTCGATCATCCTCACCGACCATCTCGGTATCCGGGTTGGTGCACGCGCTGCATTTGATCCGTTCGGTCAACCCATCGACCCGGTCGCCGGCGACATTGGTACCGTGACAGCGGATGATGCCGTCACCGATACCTCCCCCGGCGACGCCGACTACGCGTTCGTCGGTGCGCACCGGAAGCTCTACGAGCATCAGGGTTCGATCGCGACGATCGAGATGGGTGCCAGGCAGTATGTTGCAGGGCTCGGGAGGTTCTTAGAGGTTGATCCTGTCGAGGGTGGGGTGACTAATGCTTATGATTACCCGGCTGACCCGATCAACAAGTTCGATCTGACTGGGATGTACACGGCTGACTCTCTGGAAAGGGTGTTGAATGACAGAAAGAAGCGGGGTGTGATCTCGTCAGCCAAAGCAGTGTGGAAGGCCAACCAGCCCGTGAAGAGAGCCGCCGTAGGTGATGGCCGGAAGAACGTTCCGCCGACAACAATTGCGCGTGAGGGATTGGTCTTGTACACCAACGCCTACACGAACCCCCAGTGGATCGACCGTCAAGTATATTACGAAGCAACGACCGCTAGATGTGACTACTACTGTTCGCAAACATGGACGACGTTCGGCCCGGTTGCTCTAGGAGTCTTCCCCATCCTAGCGACGTGCGCTGTCTCTAAAGGTAAAAGTTGCGAGCTTAATGCAGAAGCTATGGGAGCGCTGGGTCTAGACACTGCTACGTGGTTAGATGCGGAGTGGACATACTGGGATCGTCGACTGCGAAATGAACCGTTGCATTACCCAGCTTCACATTATCCGCTCGGAACATAGGTAAAGATGCTTCTCATGAACAGAAAATTTCGGGCCAAGAACTATCTGTCACTGCCTTTCACGACGACTGTTGCGATTGCGGGGATGGTGGCTGGGGCAGGACTAATCGTAATAGACTTCGCCCAGTTGATGGTCTCGGCAGCAACTGAACCCGGAGCAGCGGCCGTTATTGTGGTTCTGGTGATAACTCTTGCCATCACTGTCGCGATGCCCGTTTTTGCCGCAATAGGATTGAAACGTGGGAGTCGGTGGGCGTCTACGCTCGTGACCGTGTTTGCGGTTTGGAGCTGTGTTCTTCTCTTCTGGTACCGTGACCCGCTGGGCCTGCTTTCAGCGTTCGTGTCGTTCGTGTCGCTCGTGGCAGTTTGGACACCTTCCGCAAGGAATTTCGCGCGCGATGCAAGAAGCCAAGGATCGTCGGGGCTCTGAACGCTGGAATACGTTCGATCCATTCCTGACTCTCGGCACTGGCGTTAGCTGCGACGTCACGACAGTTAGGGTGGCGTGGACTGAGCGTCGTTGTCCACTTCAATTTCGGGGCACTCGACTCAAAGGTTCCTGATTCGGCGGCAGAGATCGACCTTCCGATGAGGAAATGGCTGCAGCTACAGCCCAGTCGCCGCGCGCCCAACCCCCACCGCAACCCCCGGCGGCGTCTCCACGAGAAACCCCGTCCCCGCGAACGCAGCTGCGAGGTCGGCGCGCGTTTCGGTGAGGTGTTCTCACCCTTCGGTGTGGAGGTCGACCACGTGGTGAACGCCCAGAATGCGGGCGGCTTCTGCGGCATCCGCTGACGTCAAGGTGAGAGGGCCGTTGATGGCGGAGATGCGGGCAGCGCCCGCGAACCGCACGGCGATGTTGATGTCGGGGAAGCGGTCTGCGATTTGCTGCACAAGCGGCAGCAGCCTGGGCAGCATCACGCGTAATGGGGCTGGTGCGGGTACGGGTTTCAGTTGGGTTTTCCCAGATGCCACGGTGGTGTCGGATTCTGTGGTGCGGTCGCAGTCGGGCCGGATTATCCGAAACACTCTGTCGGATTCGTGGGTGGCTGATCCGCGTACGGAAACCTCGACCTACACGTTCGATGCTGCGGGTCGTTTGACTGAGGCGGTCATCCCGAGGCATGTGCTCACGTATGGTTTCGGTGACACCACGTGTGGTGCGGGGGCGAGTGATCTTGCTGGTCGTAACGGTAACCGCACGTCGTTCTCGGACGTGAAGGATGCCGGCACCCCGATCACCACTCGGTACTGTTATGACGGGTCTGACCGGTTGTTGTCGACGGCTGTGGCGGGGGCTCCGGCAGGGGCAAACACCCTGCTCTCAACAAACCTGGGTGCGGCAACTCTGACGTATGACGCGCATGGCAACACGACCCGGTTGGCTGATCAGCAACTGTTCTATGACGCTGCCGACCAGCACATGAAGACAGTGTTGGATGACGGCACCGTGATCGAGTATGTGCGGGATGCGACGGGGCGGATTGTTCAGCGCAGCTCCACCGCACCGGGCGAATCTGCGGAGGTTATTCGTTATACGTTTGCTGCCGGTGGCCTGTTTGGTGTGCTGGATGGTGCCGGTGCGCTGATCGAAGAGACACTGTCGTTGCCGGGCGGGGTGAGTGTGTCACTGCCGGTGGGTGCGGATGCGAAGTGGTCGTACCCGAATCTGCATGGTGATTCGATCATCCTCACTGACCATGTTGGTGTTCGCATTGGTGCGCGGGCGGCGTTTGATCCGTTCGGGCAACCTATCGACCCGGTCACTGGCGACATCGGCACAGAGACAGCGGATGACGCGGTCACGGATACGTCTCCGGGTGACGCGGATTACGCCTTCGTGGGATCGCATCGGAAACTGTATGAGCATCAGGGTTCGATCGCAACGATCGAGATGGGTGCCAGGCAGTATGTTGCCGGGCTCGGCAGGTTCCTCGAGGTGGACCCAATTGAGGGTGGGGTGACGAATGCTTATGACTATCCGGCGGACCCGATCAACAGTTGGGACTTGAGTGGAATGTATACAGCCGACTCCGTCGATCGTGTCTCCAGGAGCACTGGTAAATCTGCCGCTGTTCTATGGAAGGCAAACAAGCCGGTGAACAGAATCCTTGAGCCCACCGGGGTAACGACACTTCAAGAAACCTGGCGCACGCCATGGCGGCCGAATGTAAAACCGAAACCGGGGCTTCCCAGAGGGCCAGTCCGGAGCCCAGCCGGTTTCGACACAGCAGTGAAGGGGTGCTACTTCGCCTGTGTCGAATACACCCGGACTCTGAATGATCATGGAAATCTCAACGCGATTACAGCTTCCGGCGGCTTCGAACTCGGTGTTTACGGGACTGCTGGAGGTTCGATCAGCAAGAGCGAGGGACTATCCGCAGGAATTCAGTGCAGCATAGCCGTGGGGCCAGTAGGTGGATTTGTCGGCGGAGGATTTGGATTCGTTGACACCAACTGGGCGTGGTCGCCTTCCATGTATGGTGAAGGTGGCGGTGCAGTAGGCGGCGGCGGGGGATGTTCCATAGGAGTGGGATGGTCATGGACGGACTAGCGCTAGCTTCAGGGGCTCCGATTCCGGCAACAAATGCCCAAGCGTTTCTTTTTCTCGGGATGATATTTCTGGTTGGCGCCGCATACGCTTGGACCCAGCGAGACGATTTCGCGAGAAGGCGTCGAGAAGGCTTCGAGAAATTGGGTTGGTATTGGGCTGCGCGTCTCGTGCCCGACGACCGGAGGACGCGTCGAATAGGAGTCTTCTTCGCAGTGACTTGGGGAGCGCTGGGGGTACTGGCTCTCGCGGCCGGCGTTGTGTTCGCCTTCTTGGGCATCTAGCGGGTGGATGCCCCGATTATTGGTCCCGAGTGCTGCAGGAAGTCGCTAGTGAACGTGCGAGCGCCCAACCCCCGCCGCAACACCCGGCGGCGTATCCGCGAGTAACCCCGTCCCAGCGAACGCAGCCTCGAGGTCGGCACGGGTTTCGGCGAAGTGTTCCCACCCGTCGGTGTGGAGGCCGACCACGTGGTGAACGCCCCAAAGTCGGGCGGCTTCTGCGGCATCCGCTGATGTCAAGGTGACGGGGCCGTTGACCGCGGAGATGCGGGCAGCGCCCGCGAAGAGCACCGCGATACTGATGTCGGGGAAGTGGCCGATCCGCGAACCCACACCAGACCTACACGTTCGATGCCGCCGGTCGTTTGACCGAGGCGGTCATCCCGAGGCATGTGTTGTCGTATGGTTTCGCAGACACCACGTGTGGTGCGGGTGCGAGTGATCTTGCCGGTCGTAATGGTAACCGCACGTCGTTCTCTGATGTAAAGGATGCGGGCACCCCGAGCACGACTGATTACTGTTATGACGGGTCTGACTGGTTGGTGTCGACGGCGGTGGCGGGTGCTCCGGCTGGGGCAAACGCCTTGCTCTCGACGAACCTGAGTGCGGCGAGTCTGACGTATGACGTGCATGGCAATACGACCCGGTTGGCGGATCAGCAGCTGTTCTATGACGGTGCTGACCGGCACATGAAGACGGTGTTGGATGACGGCACCGTAATCGAATATGTGCGGGATGCGACGGGGCGGATTGTTCAGCGCAGCTCCACGGCACCGGGCGAGGCGGCGGAGGTTATTCGTTACACGTTTGGCGGAGGGACTTTGTTCGGAGCTCTTGACGGCAGCGGCACTCTAATCGAGGAGAGTCTGTCATTGCCCGGTGGGGTGAGTTTTTCTCTGCCGGTGGGGGCGGATGCGCGGTGGTCGTACCCGAATCTGCATGGTGACTCGATCATCCTCACCGACCATCTCGGTATCCGGGTTGGTGCACGCGCTGCATTTGATCCGTTCGGTCAACCCATCGATCCGGTCACCGGCGACATTGGCACGGAGACTGCGGATGACGCGGTCACGGACACATCGCCGGGGGATGCTGATTACGCGTTCGTGGGATCGCATCGGAAGTTGTATGAGCATCAGGGTTCGATCGCGACGATCGAGATGGGTGCCAGGCAGTATGTTGCCGGGCTCGGCAGGTTCTTGGAGGTGGACCCTGTTGAGGGTGGGGTGACGAACGCCTATGACTACCCGGCTGATCCGATCAATCAACTCGATCTGAGTGGAATGTACACTGCGGACTCCGTCGATCGTGTCTCAAGAAGCACTGGCAAATCTGCCGCTGTTCTATGGAAGGCTAACAAACCTGTGAAGAGAATCCTTGGACCCAACACTGGGGTAACGACACTTCAAGAAACTTGGCGCACGCCATGGCGACCATATGCAAAACCGAAACCGGTGGTGCCCAAAGGGCCAGTCCGGAGCCCAGCCGGTGCTGACACGGCGCTGAAGGGATGCTACTTCGCGTGCGGCGAATATACCCGGACTGTGAATGATCATGGAAACCTCAATGCGATCACGGTTTCCGGAGGCGTTGAAGCCGGGGTTTACGGGACTGCGGGCGGCTCGATCAACAAGAGCGAGGGCCTATCAGTGGGAGTTCAGTGCAGCGCAGCCGCGGGGCCAGTGGGCGGATTTATCGGCGGAGGGTTTGGATTCGTCGACACCAACTGGGCGTGGTCGCCTTCCATATATGGTGAAGGTGGCGGTGCGGTAGGTGGCGGTGGAGGATGTTCTATAGGAGTGGGATGGTCATGGACGGACTAGCGCTAGCTGCGGGGGCTCCCATTCCGGCAACTAATGCCCAAGCGTTTCTTTTTCTCGGGATGATATTTCTGTTTGCCGCCACATACGCTTGGACCCAGCGAGAAACTTTCGCGAGCAAGCGTCGCGAGGGTTTCGAGAAATTGGGTTGGACTTGGTTTGCGCGCCAGATGCCCGACCGTAGGTGGCACCGGATAGCGGTTGTCTTCGCGGTAATTTGGGGAGCGCTGGGGGTGCTAGTTCTCGCGGCGGGCGTTGTATTTGTCTTTTTGGGCGTCTAGCAGGTGGATTCCCAGATTATTGGCCTCGAGTGATGCAGAGAGTCGCTAGTGAACGTGCGAGCGCCCAATCTCTACCGCAATCCCCGGCGGGGTCTCCACAAGCAACCCGGTCCCCGCGAACGCGGCCTCGAGGTCGGCACGGGTTTCGGTGAAGCGTTCCCACCCTTCGGTGTGGAGGCCAACCACATGGTCAACGGCCAAGATGCGGGCTGCGCCCGCGAACAGCACCTGCGAAAAGCACGGAGATGCTGATGTCGGGGAAGCGGTCTGCGATTTGCTGCACGATCGGCAGGGAGCGTTATCGCCGCTGACGTAGATGGTGGGTTCGCCTTCGGCCGCAGCCTGGGCAACATCACGCGCAATTTTGCAGGTGTTAGCACTGGTTTCAGTTGGGTTTTCCGGATGCCACTGTGGTGTCGGATTCTGTGGTGCGTTCGCAGTCGGGCCGAATCATTCAGAACACTCTGTCGGATTCGTGGGTGGCGGATCCCCGAACGGAAACCTCGACCTACACCTTCGATACTGCTGGTCGCTTGACCGAGGCGGTCATCCCGAGGCATGTGCTCTCGTATGGTTTCGGTGACACCACGTGTGGTGCGGGTGCGAGTGATCTTGCCGGTCGTAATGGTAACCGCACGTCGTACTCTGATGTGAAGGATGCCGGTACCCCGATCACCACTGATTACTGTTACGACGGGAGGGGACGCTGATTACGCCTTCGTAGGTGCGCATCGGAAGTTGTATGAGCATCAGGGTTCGATCGCAACGATCGAGATGGGTGCGAGACAGTATGTTGCCGGGTTGGGCAGGTTCCTCGGGGTGGACCCGATCGAGGGTGGGGTCACCAATGCGTATGACTACCCGGCTGATCCGATCAACCAGCTCGATCTCAGTGGGCGTGCGGTCTGTTCGGGATGAATGTGGCGAGTATCTTCATTGGAATTGGCGACACAGTCACGATATGCGGGTGGTGCTTACTCGCGGGCGAGACGAGCCTGACAGGTCTTATCCGGAACAGGATTGGCGGTGGAGGCACGGTAAATACGGCGGCCGAATTCCAGTCAAATGGCTTTTGCACGTTTGGCGCCGTATGGACCGGCCTAGCAGCAGGTGCGGTCAGCGCGCCCTCGGCATCCGTCGGCTCCGTGGCCGCTCGACTCAGAGTGATGTCGGGCCGCGAGATCAAAATAGGGAACAACGTCCGAATCGCGCTGTTGGGAAACCGCACCAGGCATGCAATCGGCAGGTATCCTCATTATCATCGTCGAGGACTCGACGCGAACGGAAGGACTTATGATCGTCAAGGTATCGGACGCCATAGGCCTTGGGCGAAAATGAAGAATGATAGGTCTTTTTGGGAGAGATTTTGATTACTGAACCAGTTCCTCCGATCGTAATCGATGACTTGGGTGAGCTTTTGATCTACCCGACCATCGAGATGACGTGCCTTGAGGTGGAGACGATAGATGCTAGAGAAGGCGTCCTGGAGGCGTTCGACAGTGAGGGCCGACGCCTTGAACTAAGTGCTCGGGGGGAGGTCGTCTCGTTGGCAATTCGATCGGGATCAGGCCCGGATCCCGCCGAGCTTGAGCGACGCCTTCGACTGTATATACGGCCTGAATGGCTGCCTAAAATGGGGCTTGCGAACTTGGATGGCATTCCGCTTTCAGAAATGCTTCAGTCACTACTCGAGTATGAAAGGGATGAAGCTTCGACGTCGAGACAAGGGTGGGGGCGTGGCGCGATTGCCTGGCTAAGGCGCAGCGTACTGAGAAGCCGACGTTGACAACTTGCGTACGTTATCAGTACTGCTAAGCCCCAGCGGCCGAGTGCTCGACGCTGACCACAACACGGTGCGACGAATCCACGAGTAGCCCGTTGCAGGCGAAGGTGGCTGCGCCGACTTCGCGGGAGTCCCAGGAGTCGAGACCGACAACGCCGCCGCCGAAGAGGTCGGAGCCTGCCTTCATGGTGCTGATCATCAGCACACCCGTGGCGAGCAGTTCGAGGCCCTTACCTCACTTACTCGACCGCAATGCAGCTTCTTGAGTCGGTCGCGTGTGCGAACGGAAGCAGCTTGGTCAGCAACTCCCGTAATGAGACCGTTGCGCATATTCTCGGAGCCGCTTGTGGGGCCCAGGCAATCAGCCGAGAGCGCTGTTCACATTAGGTTAGGCATGCCTATACTGGGAGTACATGTTTCCCGAACTCTTCACCCCACAGATTGCTTGGCATCCCCAGTCGGCAGACCGCGTACTGCTCGCGGGAGACGAGAACTCGATCGAGACTATTGCGATGATCCTTGCGAGCCTGCCCGCTCGCTCCCGTGGTCAAGTTTTCATCGAAGTCGACTCGGCCGATGACATCCAACAGCTGGCGGCTCCCGGCCGTTTTAGCGTGTGCTGGTTGCTGCGCGAGCGCGGCCAAAGCGTTGCGCGATCGGTAGATGCGTGGTTGAGCGAAATGCTTCCGGTGAGCGCTTTCGGCGAGAGCACCGTTTACGCCTGGGTTGCCCATCAGGGTCCTGCGCGACTGCTCAGCTCCAACTAGACCGGGCCGGCGCCTCTCAATTGCGCGTCAGTATTCCGGCCACGCCACAGTGTTGTCTCGCTACTTTTTCGGCGTGCGCGCCGACCGGCCCCGCACATACCCGCCACGCTCAAGCCCGGCCTCGATCTCGAATCGATTGGTCAACGGGTTTTGCCCAGCTAGCAGGTAGAGCGGAATGAACCACAATCCATAGCGACGCCACTGCTCGCGATGCACAGCTTCATGTTCGAGCACGGCATCGCTCGCATTGCCGCCCGTCAGAAAGACAGCGCCAATTGTTGTGCCGCCACGGCCAAAAGCCCACTTCGGAAGTGGCGACGCTACCAACACGCCTCCGCGTGAGTGCACTCGACCTCGGCTCAGCACACCACCCCAGAGCAGCCCGGATACCGTAGCAAACCAGTAGCCGGGTCGCGTTAGTGACGGATGCAACATCACTTGTTGCACTCGAGGGTTGTGCTCGGCATGCGCGATCGCACGCCCTAACCGCGCACCTCTCGAATTGCTCACGTTATTGATCCGTTCATTTCGTAACGCCGCTTCGTGTCGAACCTTCGCTGGCTCAGCCGCTGCCGCTACGGGCGCCCGATGGTCTCCAGCAGTCGCAGCCACACTTCGCTGATCGTCGGGTACGACGGAACAGCGTGCCAGAGGCGTGCGATCGGAACTTCGCCGACGATGGCGATCGTTGCTGAATGCAGCAGCTCGGCAACATCCTGGCCGACAAAGGTAGCGCCAACAATGACGTGACGTTCGCGGTCGATTACGAGTCGTGCCTGACCCTCATAGTTGTCTGCCTGCAGGCTCGCGCCGGCGACCCAGCCCAAGTTGTAGTCAACGACCTGCGCGTCAATGCCATGCTTCTCGGCATCCTCAGACATGATGCCCACCGAAGCGACTTCGGGGTCCGTGAACGTAACTTGGGGAACGGCGCAGTGATCGGCGGTCGCAACATGGGCTCCCCAGGGTGCGTCTGACACTGGTTCGCCTGTTGCCCGTGCGACGATCACGTCGCCGGCTGCACGCGCCTGATACTTGCCTTGGTGGGTGAGCAGCGCCCGGTGGTTGACGTCACCGACGGCGTAGAGCCAGTCGGTGCCGTGCGTGAGCATCGTGTCATCAACTGACAGCCAGTCTCCGGAAGTCAGCCCAACAGTTTCGAGGCCGATGTCGGTGGTGCGAGCGGTGCGACCTGTCGCCACCAAAATTTCGGATGCCGTAAAGCTCTCCGTCTCGGTGTCGATGTCGATTCCATGGCTGGTGCGTTTGATGCGCGTGGGGGACGCCTTGACGATGGTGACGCCGCGCTCACGGAGCGCTTTCGCAACCATGTCACCGGCGAAGTCTTCTTGACCGTTGAGCAGTCCGCTGCGGGCGAAGAGGATCACTTCGGCACCAAGATCGCGGTAGGCGGTCGCCATTTCAACGCCGACTACGCCGCCACCGATGATGGCAAGTGACTCGGGAACTTCTTTGACTGAGGTCGCTTCGCGTGGTGTCCACGGTTCTGCGTCGATGAGCCCAGAAATGTTGGGGAGCTTCGGGTCGGATCCGGTGGCGACGACCACAGCATGGTTAGCAGTCAGCGTTGAAATTTCGCCATTGTCGTCGGTGACGGTGACTCGTTTGGGGCCGTCGAGGCGCGCGTGGCCACGGCGGAGGTCGATGCCAGCTTTCTCAACCCAACGAACTTGGCCGGCGTCATCCCAGTTGTTGGTGAAGGTGTTGCGACGTGCGAGCAGCGCGGCGACATCAATATTGCCAGTAACGGCCTCAGCTGCACCGCCTACGCGCTGGGCTGCGCGCAGGGCGAGCCCGCTGCGAATGAGTGCCTTCGAGGGCATACACGCCCAGTATGAGCACTCGCCGCCGACGAGTTCGCTCTCAACGAGTGCGACACTCAGGCCGCCCTGCACGGCCCGGTCAGCGACGTTTTCGCCGACGGCGCCGGCGCCAATAACAATGACATCCCAAGTGTTCTCAGCCATGGTTCTTCCTACTTTCCGATAAACGATGCGGTTGTTCGAGTCATGAATGCTTGCATGCCGATTCGGGAATCTTCGCTCTGGGCGAGGGCGACTAATTCGGGCTGCAGGGCAGCCTCTGCGGCAGCGTCGCCATCCCGAACCGCAATGTTTGCGTTCGTCAACGCGGCCTGTACGGCGAGCGGCGCCTGGGCCGCTACGCGCTGGGCAAGCTCAAGCCCACGCGCATACTGTTGGCCATGCGGCACTACTTCTTGCACCATCCCCATGCGGTGGGCTTCGGCAGCATCAAAGCTGTCACCGGTAAGAATCCACCGCATCGCGTTCGACCATCCCACCTGCCGGGGAAAACGAATAGTCGCTCCGCCGAACGGAAGGATGCCGCGCGAAACTTCTACCTGTCCAAAGACGCTCGAGTCGGCGGCGACGGCAATGTCACTAGCGAGGATGAGTTCAATGCCGAGAGTGAGGCAGGTTCCCTGCACAGCGATCACGACGGGCTTGGAGAGCTTCTCGCCCGAAACCTGCCACGGGTTGAATCCGCCCTCGGGAACCATGTCGAGTCCCTCGGTGCCGATCCGCGGCCCGATGTCGGCCAGGTCAAGGCCGCCAGTGAAGTGCTCACCGTGCGCAAACACAAAACCGGCGCGCAATTCTGGATCCCGTTCTAGTTCGCCATACGCAAGCGCTAGCTGCTGCAACATCTCCATGTCGGCGGCATTGCGTTTGTCGACTCGATTGAGCCCGATAAGCAAGACGTGGCCGTCTCGTTCCACGGTCACTTTGGCGGTACTGGTGCTGAGATCAGTCATGTTCCCAGACTACGACGCGGGCGCGGCGGTGTCGCTGGATGCTGAACGATCTGTGCCCTAGCGTGCAGAAGTAATTGCGCCGATCAACCGCAAAATGGTCGGCAGATCATCCGCTGCCTGACTGACGGATGCCGGAGCAAACTCGGTGATTCCGGCGCCAGTGAGTGGATACTTTGCCACCACCGCACGGATCGTCTCCGCGAGAAGTACGGGCGAGATCCCGAACGGCACTGGCGAACCCAACCCTGCGAAGTCGGCAGGGTCGAGCACATCGAGGTCGATGTGCAGATACACGGAGTCCGCGCCTGTCGCGGCGATCGCTTCGAGAATTGCCTCAGGGGAGAACTCAATAGCGCCGATCAAACGGATGCCGGCATCCTGAATGTACGCATCTTCCTCAGGGTCGGCCGAGCGCACACCTGCCAGAATCACGTGATCTGCGCTGAGTGGATGCCCGGGCACGAGTGCTGCGGGCCCGTCACCGAGAAGCGTCCGCAACACCATCCCGGTGAACGCGCCAGACGGGCTTGATTCTGGAGTGTGCAGGTCGGGGTGCGCGTCAATCCACACCACGGCGGGCGCGCTGGGGCTGACATGTTCGATGGCGGCAAGCTCAACACCGCAATCTCCGCCAATCGTCACATGGGTTGCGGGGTCAGCGGCATAAGTCCGAAGAGCTCGTTCGCGCACCAGAAGCAACGAACTCAGACGATGAACGCCCGTACCTTGGTGGTCGCCAGCTTCAAGGGGAACGTCTACGGTGCGAGTCGATGCGGAGGGAAGATCGCCCCGAATGGCCTCGGCACCGTCCACGAGTTGCATTGCGCGAGAAGACCCCGAACCTTGCCACTGTGGAACGACAACATAGTTAATCGTCATTCGTTGGATTTCGCGTGCGAACTACTCGCCAGCCGTAACGGCTTTCGTGCCGCCCGACTTGAGAGCTGCCAAGCGTGCCTCAACTTCGCCCTGCTTGCCCAAGTCTTCGAGACCTTCAAACTGAGCGTCGAGGCTGGATGCTGCCAACTCTTGCTGCCCAAGAACCTTGGCTTCTTCGCGTCGAATCTTGTCTTCGAAGCGACCGAGGTCACTCGTGGGGTCGAGCAGGTCAATCGACTTGAGAGCATCGTGAACTTGTGACTGAGCTTCGACAGTCTTTGAGCGAGCAACGAGTTCGTCGCGCTTGGAGGTCAGATCGCCGAGCTTTGCCCGCATACCGTCGAGGCCGCTCTTGAGTTGGTCAACAACGTGAGTTTGCGAGGCAATCGTGGGTGCGACGGCGCGGGCTTCATTTTCGGACGAGACTTGGCGACCAATCGCGATCTTCGCGAGGTTGTCGAACTTATCGGCGTCGGCAGAATTGCCGCTCGCACGCAGTTCGTCGGCTTTGTTGCTGGCCGCGAGGGCTTTGCGGCCCCAGTCTGCGGCTGCGTTCCTATCTTCCATGTGATCCTGCTCCATGAGCCGGAGGTTGCCGATGGTCTGAGCTACGGCGCTCTCCGCATCCGCAATGGAGTTTGTGTAATCACGCACTAGTTGGTCGAGCATCAACTGGGGGTCCTCAGCCTGGTCGAGAATCGAGTTGATATTCGCCTTCAGTAGTTGTGAGATACGTCCGAGGATCGACTGCTTTGCCATGCGATATGCCTTTCGTGAGTGTTATCTAGCAAACCGTACTTAGAATCTACCGCCGCGACTGCGACCGCCACCACTGCGACCAGAACTTCCACCAGAACGGCGGCTGCCGCCGGATCGAGAACCGCCAGATCGTGAACCGCTCGACCCAGAGCCGCCGCCCCACGACCCGCCGCCCCACGATGAGTTTTGGCCTGATCGTGACGATCGTGAACCTAGGCTGCCGCCGATTAGGCCACCAATGAGTCCGCCGAGCAGGTCGCCGCCCGAGCTGCCTCTGCCTGCGCCGCCGAAACCGCCGAGCCCACCCATGCCTGAGCCCGAACCGCTTCCGGTCGAGAATTGCGAGACGTCGCGCTGGGCAAGATTGTAGGCCGTCGCCGCCAATTGGTCGGCCTGTCGTGCGTGGGTCAGAGCAGTAACCGGATCGGATGCTTGCAGCGCCAGCGCCTGCTTCACCTGACGGTCGGCTTCGCTAATTCTCGTTCGCGCCTCAGAACCGACACCGCCGCGACGAGTCGTAATGAATTGCGCGGTAGTCGTGATCCGCGACTGTGCTCCGGCAAGAGCAGCAGTCAATTGGGTTGCCGCCTGCGCGACCGCCACCTGCTGATCGCGCACCCCAACGAATACTGTCTCGAGGGCAGCATTCGCGTCGCCTAGGGTGCTCAAGCTCGCGACCGGATCGCTCGAGTTGGCCTGCGCCGATGCGAGAGCCGCTTCGGCGGCCGCGATGTGCGGCTGCAACGCTACAGAGCTGTCGTCGCGGGGCAGCGCGCGTGCGGCGGCAATATCACCAGTCGTATCAATGATTGCGGCTGCAAGCTTGCCTTCTGCTGATTGCAGCTCTGTTGTGAGTGAATCTACGGCATCCATGAGCTGGATTGCCTGTCCGAGTTGGGCCTGGCCGGTGCGCACGGCGACGGCCGCTTCGCCGTGCTTGTGGGCCTCGATCGCTGTGCTCGCCGTCGTGGAGGACTCAACGGCAGCCGAGAGCAAGGCGCGAGCGCGTTCAACATTCTCGGCCACTGAATCGAGAGCCGAAGGCGCATAGCGTGTGGTCAATGCGCTCACGGTGCTCTCCGTTGTGGGGAGCCGATTGCTGGCCGTCGCGATCAGCGCAGACGTCTCGGCCAACGCCGCCGGCGCATTCGATTCGAGCTGCCGTAGTTGGTCGAAGGCCTCAGCCTGAGCATCCAACAACTCGTCGGCATGCTCGCACAGCTCGACAATCTCGATCGTCATCGCGCGCTTTTGCTCGGCAGTTTCAGGCTCGCTGTCATCAAGCTTCTGGCGGATGCGAAACGCTTGCGCAACAGCGGTATTGGCCTCGGCGAGAGCCGCCTTAAAGCCCGCCGTTGCGGCCGAGCCAAACTGGGCGACGGCGAAGCCGAGTTCTTGTTCGCTCGTCTTGAGCGCATCATCCAAATCGACAAGAGCGCTACCGGCACGACGATCAAGCTCCTCTTGCGAGACGCTCTCGGCTGGGGTCTTTTTGTCTCCTGTACGACCACGCCGGCGCACCCGATAAATCGCATAGGCACCAACGCCGATTACGGCGGCTCCTGCGACAATCGGCAAGACCGGGACGCCTCCGCTGGATGATGCGGGGGAGGCCTCGCCCGCGAGCGAGTCGGCTCCCGCGATAGCTGCTTGACCCCAGTTGTCATTGCGCAGCTCCGCCTCGATGGCGCTTTCAGCCGCATTCAATTGGGCGTCAGTTAGGGGCACATCAGCGGCAACTGACAGCGCATACTGACGCTGCGAAACCGCGACCGCGAGCAGAAGATCGCCATCGCCGAGCCCATTAGCGTCTGCTGTGGCATCCGCCCAGTCGATCGGGACGTTGGGATTTGTGAACTCGTCAACATAGACAACAAAGAGTTGGATGCCCGCCCGCTCATACAGCGAATCGAGCGCCGCAACCACGTCGCCAGCGTTGCCGTCGAGCACCCCGGCAGCGTCAATGACGTAGGCGCCGTCGAGCCGTACGGGATCGTCAGCAAGTGCCGGGCTGGCGGTCATGACGGCGAGTCCTACAGCGAGCGCAAATACGGTAGCAAGTCGAGCCTTCACTGGTGCTCCTTCACGACGAAAGTGACACGAGGAGTCTAGCGAAGCGAGGTGTGATTACTGCAGCACTATGGTCGACGGCGAGCTGCGAACTTCGGCAGCGTCACCATCTTCGGGGTCCGTTGGCGCGAAGGCGAGAGAGGTGCTGACCGTGTAGATTCCGGGGTCAATCATGCCGCCGGCATCAATCATCGTGCAGTCATAGATGGCGATGGAGACGGCGAATTCGATGCTCTGGCCTGGCTGCAAGTTCACAGGGACTACCGACAAAATCTGTGCGTCCGGGCTGTGCGAGATCGATATCGTGTCACGGGTCAGATTCACGTCGGGCACTGATGCCGTGGTTCCGATTACTGCGGCCTGCGAGGTGTTCGTCAGTCGAACCGTGCCGAATGCGCTGCCGGATGCCGTCACCGGGCTGGCAATGTCAAGCTCAATGGCGAGGCCATAGGGCGACGCTGCGGTGGTCGGGATGATCGCGCCGCACGTCTCGGCAATCCCGCCCTCATCGGGCACGAGAAAAGACTCAGCAGTGTCTGCGCCGGCGTCGCTATCCATGCGCACGCCCGAATCCTCTGCCACGGAAGTGCCCGCAGTGAGCTCACCGGTGCGAGGGAACGTAGTGACTCCCGCGAAGAGAAGAGAAGCTGCCGCAAGCACTCCAACAGCACCCACCGCCAACTGGCGCGGACGACGCCGGGCCTTGCTGCGTGAAACTACCGCAGCAGCATCAATGTCAATTGCTGGATGTTCAGCAGCAGAGAGGTGTGCGCGCAGTTCGTTTTCATCAACCATGGTGGCTCCCTAGGTCGTGTGTTTCGCCGCGATCCAAGCTCACGGCCATTCGGGCGAGTGCGTCACTCAAGTAGCGCTTCACCGCTCCTGAACTAATCTGAAGTGTTTCGGCAATGTCATCCACTTTGAGGTCTTCGTAGTACCGCAGCACGATGCAGGCTCGTTCGCGCGGTCGAAGCTTCATCAATTGAGACTGGAGGTCGAGCCGGGTCTCGGTGTCGACATCCGATGATGGCTGCGTATCGGGCTCAGCAGTGAGGTGAGCAATCTTGCGCCAGCGACTGATGCGCCGACCGCGATCAAGGTAAGTGTTGAGGATCGCACGGCGCACGTACGCTTCCGCGCTGGCGATCGAGAACCCGTTGCGCAGCCGACCGAAGGTTTTGACGAGAGCGTCGTGCACGAGATCGGATGCGTCTTCTTTGTTCCCGGAGATCAGGTACGCATAGCGCGTCAAGGCTTGGCCTCGCTCTTCAACGAGTTGCGTGACCACGTCTTCCCATCGGGCAGGGGTGTTTTCGGTCTCAGTCACTGAGCCCCTCCTCGCCGTCATCTCTATTGTGGCCGAGGAATGGCCAACAGTTAGCGCAATTGTGGTCACACTACTAAAGACGAACGGCGAGGCGGTTTCGTTGGTTAGCCTTGGAGCCGTGTTTTCAACTGTTCAAGTTGGCGAGTCACTGCGGCGGGTACGCGACCATTGAAAGTTGCGAAGAACTCTTCAGTGGATGCGGCTTCGGCAAGCCATGAGTCGGCGTCGATCGCGAAGAGCTGCGCCATAGTCTCATCGCTGAGCTCGAGACCGTCGATGTTGAGGTCGCCGTCGCGCGGAAGCAACCCGAGGGCGCTTTCGCTAGCAGCAACCTGGCCGTCGACGCGCTCAAGGATCCATTCGAGCACGCGCGAGTTCTCGCCAAAGCCCGGCCAGAGGAATGATCCATCCGCTCCCTTGCGGAACCAGTTCACCTGGAAAATGCGAGGCACGGTTCCCGAAGTGCGCAGATTCTGCCCCACTGAGAGCCAGTGCGCCCAGTGATCCGCCATGTTGTATCCGCAAAAAGGCATCATGGCGAACGGGTCACGCCGCAGTTCGCCAATAGTGCCTTCGGCAGCCGCCGTCCGCTCAGATGAGATAGTGGCGCCCAGGTAGACACCATGCTCCCAATCTCGTGCCTCCACCACTAGCGGCACGTTGGTCGCGCGGCGACCGCCGAAGATTATTGCGTCGATGACGACGCCCTGTGGTGACTCCCAGTCATCTGCGATGGTGGGGCATTGTGCTGCAGCCACAGTAAAACGTGAGTTCGGGTGTGACGAAGGGCTGCCAGATTCTGGCGTCCAGTCGTTGCCTTCCCAGTCGATGAGGTGCTCAGGCGCCTCATCCGTCATGCCTTCCCACCACACGTCGCCGTTGTCTTTCAGCGCGACGTTAGTGAAGACGGTGTTGCCCCAGATGGTCTCCATGGCGGTCTCGTTGGTGGCGTTTCCGGTGCCGGGTGCCACTCCAAAGAAGCCTGCCTCAGGGTTGATAGCGCGTAGTCGGCCGTCAGCTCCCTTGCCGAGCCACGCAATGTCGTCGCCAATCGTTTCGGCTTTCCAGCCGGGGATTGTCGGCTTCAGCATGGCCAAGTTGGTCTTGCCGCAGGCGCTGGGAAATGCCGCTGCGATGTGGAAGACCCGACCGCGCGGGTTGGTGAGCTTGAGCAAGAGCATGTGCTCAGCAAGCCAGCCTTCGTCACGAGCGATCACCGAGGCGATGCGAAGCGCGAAAGACTTCTTCGCGAGAATCGCGTTGCCGCCGTAGGCGGAACCGAATGACCAGATCTCGCGAGTCTCGGGGAAGTGGCTGATGTATTTGGTCTGGTTGCAGGGCCACGGCACATCAGTGTCGCCAGCGGCGAGCGGTGCTCCAACGCTGTGGATGGCGCGCACCCATTCGGTGGAGTCATCAATCGATTCGAGAACAGCGGTGCCCATTCGCGTCATGATGCCCATGCTCACGACGACGTAGGGGGAGTCGGTGACTTGCACTCCAATTTTGGCGAGCGGGGAGCCAAGCGGCCCCATGGAGAACGGAACGACGTACATCTGGCGACCGCGCATGCTGCCCACGAAGAGACTGTCGAGAGTGTCGCGCATTTCTGCGGGAGGCGCCCAGTTGTTTGAGGGGCCGGCGTCTTCTTCTTTCACCGAGCAGATGAAGGTGCGTGACTCTACGCGTGCAACATCGCTGGGGTCGCTACGTGCGAGAAAACTGTGGGGGCGGTACTCGTCGTTGAGTCGAGTAAGCGTTCCGGCTTCGACCATTTCGTCAGCGAGTCGGTCGGCCTCTTCGACGCTGCCGATGCACCAGATGATGTCGTCCGGCTGGGTGAGGGTGGCGATCTCTTCCACCCAAGCAACAACGCTGTGGTGTGTTCCGTCGGGTGCGGAGAAGTGTGTCTTTGTCATCTCGGCGATGCTCATTTCTACCTTCCGCTGAAGTGTGTAGTGGTGAAAAAACTGTTCTTATTCGATGGTGGCCTACTTTTCTGTGCGTTACGGAGGATTCGACTGAAAAGAATCTGTGTTCTTTAGTTATAGTGAACCTGTGAATGATCTTGTGACTTTAGGGCAACGCATCCGACATTTCCGCACCACGGCGGGGTTCACCCTCGACCAACTGGGGGATCGTGTGGGCGTCGCGGGCAGTCAGCTCTCCCTGATGGAGAATGGACGACGCGAACCACGATTGACCCTGCTTTCGGCAATTGCTTCGGCCACGGACATCCAATTGGCTGATCTGCTTGATGAGGCACCACCCACGAAGCGTGCGGCGTTAGAGATCGAGCTGGATCGGGTGCAGCGCAGCACCATCTATGCCTCGTTGGGATTGCCCAAGATTCGGCCGTCGAAGGGCATTCCCGATGAAACGCTTGAGGCGATCGTTGGGTTGCACCACGAATTGGCCACTCGTTCACGCAAGGCAATTGCCACTCCTGAGGAGGCGCGCCGAGCCAACACTGAGCTGCGCCAGCAGATGCGCACTGTCGACAACTACTTGCCCGATCTTGAAGCGGAAGCCGAAAAGCTGACTCTCGCCGGCAACCACACGACGGGGGCGCTCACGCACCGTGCTGTCAGTCTGATGGCGGAATCGTTGGGCTTCGAACTCGTGCACGTGCACGATTTGCCGCATTCTGCGCGTTCCGTTACCGACCTCAAACACGGTCGCATCTACCTGCCGCCGGCATCGATCCCTGGTGGTCACGGACTGCGGTCGATGGCGCTGCAGGCGATGGCGCACCGAGTGCTTGGCCACACCGAGCCGACAAGCTACGCCGAGTTCTTGCATCAGCGACTGGAGATCAACTATTTTGCGGCCGCTGTTCTCATGCCCTTGAAGCAGTCAGTTGAGTTCTTGAGCGATGCCAAAGCGCAGCGCAATATCGCTGTCGAAGATTTTCGGGATGCTTTCGGTGTCACCCACGAGGCTGCCGCGCTGCGATTCACTAACCTCGCGACCTCACACCTCGACCTCGAGACGCACTTCTTGCGCGTTGGCGATGACGGCGCCGTCTACAAAGCGTACGAAAATGACGGCCTGCGCTTGCCGGTGGATGTCACTGGCTCGGCTGAAGGTCAGTTTGTGTGCCGCAACTGGAGCGCTCGAACCGCATTCACGCGCACCAACCGCACCACGGAGTTTTACCAGTACACCGACACCCCCGATGGCAGCTTCTTCGAATCCACCCAAACGGGAACGACGGATGCCGAAGAGTTCTCCATCACCATCGGGGTGCCGTTCTCGCACTCGAAATGGTTTCGCGGCCGCGCGACCGACAACCGTCGAGCATCCACCTGTCCCGATGAGACGTGCTGCCGTAAGCCGGAGGATGATTTGCGTGACCGCTGGGCCGGCAACGCTTGGTCGAGCGCCAAGTTGCACGCGCACATCCTGTCGCCGCTGCCATCAGGAACATTTCCTGGTGTGGATGACCGCGAGCTCTACGAGTTCTTAGATTCGCACTCGCGCGACGCGCACTAGGGGTGTTGTAGTACGCAATCTTCTTACGGTGCCTAGTACCTCTGTAAGGCAGTGCTACCGTTCAGCACTCGCAGTTGATTGCTGAGACTGGCGCGGTGAGCGGATCTTTCGCGCGACGCACGGGGCCGTTCTTGTCGACGACCGGGTATCCTTCGCGAGCCCAATACTCGAAGCCGCCGATCATTTCGCGCACTTCGTAACCGAGTTTGGCGAATTCCAGAGCAGCTTTGTTGCCACCATTGCACCCGGGTCCCCAGCAGTAAACGACGACGGGCATATCGAGGGGAACCTCATCGCCGGCGCGGGCGCGGATCTCGGCAGTCGGCATGTGTACGGTACCGACTGCACGGCCCTGATTCCACGCCGCATCGCCACGGGAGTCGATCAGAACGAAGCGCGCGTTTGCCTCGATCGCGCTCCCGACATCCGAGGCGTCAGTTTCGAAATCGAGCTTGCTCGAAAAGTGGGCGACTCGGTCAGTGGCAGTAGCGGGAGGCGTCATGCTCACAGGCTAGTGGGCATAGTACCTGGAGCGAGCGCTCGGCTTCTCCATCAGTTTCAATCCCCGCACCGTGGCGAGGGCGTCGGCGCCAACTCCGCGAACGGTGGCAGACGAGAACGAGCGTTGACGTTCCGATCCCACGAATCCGAGTTGAGGGTCGACAGTCGAGACGCCGTTGCGATGGCTCGGCGTCGTCGCTTCAACGTGGGGGAGGATCGACGTGAGTAAAGGAAGGTGCGGCCGATAACCGGTCGCGAAGATGATGGTGTCGGGTGTGCTGACGCTGCCATCAGCATGGTGCACGCCCGCGGTGTCCACTCGGTCGAACAGTGGTCGCCACTGCACGCGCCCCTCACGAAATGCCCGTTGGTAGGTGCCGTCGTCAATCACGGGAACACCTGCTCCGAGGCGCTGAGCGAAGAATTTCGACGTATCGAGACCGCTGCGGCTGAGCCACCAATTATTGTCTCGGCCCCACAACCGTTGGGCCTGCCAGTGCACTGGTCGGCGAGAGCATACAGTCACATCAGCGACGGCAGATAGCTCAGTCGCGATCTGAACCGCCGAGTTTCCGGCGCCCACTACTGCTACCTGTGTTCCGGCAAAATGGTGAGGTGAAACGTAATCGGCCGAGTGAAGTATCTGACCGCTGAACTCGTGGGCACGGGGGAGAGGCGGGATGTAGGGGGAGTCGAAACTGCCCGTCGCCATGATCAGATGGGTGGCTTCAATTGTGAAGCCGGATCCACGGGCGGTGAATCCGTCGTTGTCGCGATCAAGAGTGTCGACCGTCTGTCCGTAGCGGATGTCGGCGTCCAGTGAGTGCGCATAGTCGCCGAGGTAGGCCACCATCTCGTCGCGGTGCAGGTAGCGCTCGGGGTTTCCCGAGTGTGCGAGCCCGGGGAGTGTCGAGAAGCGTGCGGGAGAGAAAAGCGTGAGCGAGTCGTAGTAGCGGGGCCAGGAACCGCCGGGGCGTGGCGCGGCGTCGAGGGCGATGAAATCCTGCCCGGCTGTGCTGAGGCGGTGGGCTGCGGCAAGGCCTGCTTGGCCAGCACCAATGATGAGGGTTCAGGTCGTCATCGTCCGATCATATCGTTAAATTCCGATATGATGATATGAACCTATGGTTAAAGCATGACGCGCACGCTGTTTCCCCCAGAGACCCAGGCTTTCCTCAAAGCGCTCGGGAGCGAAACACGACAATCGATTCTGTTTGAGTTTGCAGCGAGGGAAGCGCTCACCGTGGGCGAAGTCGCCGAGAATTGCGGAATCGGGCAGTCAACGGCCTCTGAACAGCTGGCCATCATGCACAAAGGGGGTCTCGTCACGGCTACGCGCACCGGTAAGCGGGTTCACTATCGCGCCGATCCGGCGCTCATGCGGGCTCAGATGGCGCTACTGGACGATTATCTTGATCGCTGCTGTCCACCTCAACCCAGCTCTGAGGCAGCGTCGCAAATAGAGCCAAACGGCACGCTTTCACAGAACAGTGTCGGGAGCGATTGAGCGCGTGGCCAAGAAAACTTCTACCGCGGCACCACTCATTGATGCCCCGCGCCTGGGTCTGCTGCACTGATAGGTGAGGTCACAACTTACGCCTAAACGTGCAGCAGACCCGACGTAATCAAGCAAAAGTGACTCGCATGACGATTCGCTCGCCGAGATCGCGAACCGCGAGTAAAAGCCCGAACGTGTCTGCGTGGGAATAGCAAGTTGATTTGGCCCCGGGTTTGTCGTTTGATTCGGCCCCACCCCGGGTAGGGTTTTCTGGGTTGCCGTTGGTCGCGGCGGGTTAGCCTTTCTG